>JBFIEB010000092.1:0-9217 GCA_041603555.1 Vicingaceae bacterium | reverse complement strand
ATTTTTTTCGGGCTAGCGCTCAACTAAAAAAGTTGTTTTGTTTTTGTATTTTTAAATTATGAAAATCGCAACAACTCTATTTGTACTATTGTTTAGTTTAACGCTATATGCTCAAGAAGACCAATTGGAAACTGCTGCTCAAATTGATGCTTATGTAGCTCAGTTTGCTGACCTAGATACTACCCGCACTTATTGCAAGCAAGAAAAACAATACGGGTACTTAATCTACCAAGCAGTAGATAGTAACTTGGTTTGGTTGATGGACAGTTGGGGCAAAATAGGGGTAGGTGGAACTTCTTGTAAAATGGCCTTGAAAAATAACAAGTTGGTGTATTATAATTTAAATGTTACCAATGAAACAGGTATACACCAATACATTTTATATTATGGTAAAACCGGGATGCTCATAGATGCTGCGCATAAAACAACAGTAACTACCATTACCGATAATTCTATTTCTACCAATACCAATTTAGAATCTATCTCTGCAGAGGATGTAAAACTTCACCTAAAACGCTATAATGATTACCACACCATGTGGGAGTTTAACGATTATAAGGGGTTGACTTGTGAGCATGAATAAAAATAGGTTGGAGCTTTCCAATCACCCATCAATGGTAAGCTTATACCCAATACCTCTTAAATTCTTCAACTGTATCCTTGGATCTCCCTCTAGTTTTTTTCTAAGCTTAGAAATAAACACATCCAGTGTTCGGCCAATGTAATCTCCTTCATCTTCCCAAACCTCATTTAAAATGGTTTCTCGTTTTACAGGAGTGTTCAGGTGTTGATACAATAAATTCAGTAGCTCGGCTTCTTTGTGGCTAAGTTCGGTGGTAGCGCTTTTTAGTTCAAGTGTCAATTTGTTTTTATTAAAGCGATAATTGCCAATGTAAACATCCTCAGTGGTTGCTTCCTTTTTTTGTTGACGAACCACCAGCACAAATGCAAGGGGTAGGAGGAGTAACAGCCACCAATAATATAATTTATTACTTGATGAAGGGGTATCTAACAAAGTAATGTACAATTCATAACATCCAAAAGGTTGTTCCCGTAACTGACAAGGAATAAAGCTTGAATCCTTAATAAGGCCTATTTCGTAGCTGTAAATAGTATTCTCCGTTTGGCATTCCATTACTTCTACAAAATAACGTTCAACACCTAGCGAGTTGGCTAGTATGTTATCGATGGTGCTTACCAAGGAATCGGGATAAAACCCAAAGAAGGCTGCAAATTCAATACGGTATTTATTTTCTACTTTGGTTACTGGTTTTACTACTGAAGTAGAATCTCCACTGGTCAAAAGTACTTCATGACCAATTTTTCGCATCACTAGTTCTACACGCTCCTCTTGCAGTTCCTCTTGCATGGGTTCGCACCCAGTAAGCAAAAGGCTTCCGAATCCTATTATTCCTATATACAACATTAGCTTTTGCATGCGATAAAAATAATCCTTTTAACTAGGAATAGAACAGTTTTACATTCAATTTACATCATTTTACATTCGGTAAACAACTTCGTTTGGTGCACCGCGTATCTTTATCCAAACATTAAAACCTCGAATTATGAAAAAAAGAAAAATCATTGTTGGTGCAGCCGTTCTTTTAACTGCGGTACTCGTTACAAGTAGCTTTAGATCTGGGTTATCTAGTAATGAGGATGCACCTTGCGAACCCACAACAACAGCTCCAGCAAAGGAAAACAAACGCTACCAGACCATTAGTTTGGCTGTTAGTCACGGACATTGCACGCTACCCTTTGAAGCCACTTTAGAAAACTTTAAGGTAGATATTCCATCCAAACAAGTAGATTATGGTAACATTACCATAGACCCTAAAACTGGTAAGGTTCGTACCAATACTGAAAACCCTTCTAACGATCCTTTAAAGCAAATGAAGGTTAGTTTTGACATTGACCCAAATTCGTTTAACACCTTTGTTGGAGAAGAATATACACAACGGCTTCGAAAAGATGGTTTGTTTAAAAGTGAGAAAGACCAAAAGATAAAATTCACCACCACCGATGTTTTTGCGTTGGGTAAAGACTGGTACCAGCTAAGAGGGAAGCTGAGCATTAAAGGAGTAGAGCAGGATGTTTGGTTTTGGGCAACTCCCATTTACCAATCAGGTAAAGACTTTATTACATCTATGGTTATTGAAGGGCAAGTCAATCTTTTTGATTTCGGGATAGATTATGATAAGATTACAACGGGTAAATCAGACAATGTTCCGAGCAAGTGGATGTACATTAATTTGAATTTTGATTTCTGTTAGAAGGTTCTATTTGTTAATTTTATTAAGCCCTACTGAAAAGTGGGGCTTTTTTTTGTAAAAAGCTAGGTGTTGAGGTGAAGGAGATGGCTTAAATCTTTATTATATTTAACCTCTAAAACTTTATTATGGCAACAGAAAGCATCACCTTAACAGCAACTTTTAATACTACTCCTGAACAATTGTATAGCGATTGGCTTAGCTCAGAGGGGCATCAGCAAATCACAGGCGGAGCGGCCCATTGTTCAAATGAGCCAGGTGTTCCGTTTACGGCTTGGGATGGTTACATAGAAGGCGTTAATTTAGAATTGGAGACCAACAAACGTATTGTACAATCATGGCGTACCAGTGAGTTTAGTACAGAAGAAGAGGATTCGCAAATCGAAATATTATTAGAAGCGACAGATGGTGGCGTAACATTTACTTTAAACCATAGTAATATCCCAGCAGGTGATGGAGAAAAATACAAACAAGGTTGGGAGGAACATTATTTAGCTCCAATGCAAGAGCATTATGTTTAAACCATGAAGCAAATACTTTTTGTTTTAACAGTAATTTTTGGTGTTGGAAGTTTAACTGCACAGCAAACGGTAGAACTAGACTATTACCTCATAGAGGGAATTGACCTCAAAGACTTTACACCATCCGACAGTGTTCTATTAGAGGATGCACTTAAGGCTTACTACGCTGCAAAAGATGATACCAGTCGAATAAATTCACTCAATTCCATTTGTGAAAACATGATGCATGAAGTATGGGAAGACTACCAGCAGCTGCAATATGAATTTATTTTAAAAGCTCTAAAAAATACCAATGATGAACAAAGCATTTTGGTATTAAAAAAAGCACTAGCAGGAGCCCTTAATAACATCGGTTATATTTATGATGATGATGGCTACAATGAAAAAGCCATCACCTATTATTTAAAAAGCCTTCAACTCATGGAAAGCATAGGAGATCAACAAGGAATGGCTGGCGCACTAGTTAATTTAGGGTCTGCCCATCAGGGCATTGGAAAAATGGAATTAGCCATTCACTACTATTTTAAAGGGCTAAGAACCTGCTCAGAAGTAAATGATACTGCTGGTGCAGCTACTGCTCTTAATAACATTGGTAACTTATACGGTTTTAAGGGCGAAATACCCAAAGCAATTATTTGCTATAGTAGAAGTCTAAAATTAAGAGAAGCTATAGGCGATATAAATGGTATTGCCAATTCGCTAAACGGTTTAGGAGTGATATACAATGCCCAAGGTAATTATCAAAAGTCATTAGAAGTTTACCAAAAAAGTTTGGACATTGCCACCAAAAGTGGAGATAAACAAAGTATGGCGGAGTTTATGAATAACATTGCTGCTGTTTATGAACAACTTAAAGAAACAGAAAAATCACTTGAATTTCATTATAAAAGTTTACAATTAAAAGAGCAGTTAAACGATAATCCTGGAGCCTCCATGTCTTTATTAAATATAGGCTCATTGTATAAAAACCAAGGAGAATTGGATACGGCTTTAAGCTATTACTACAAAAGCTTAGCGATACATCAAACCATTAATTACAAATTTGAATTAGCTTATACCTTACAAAATATCGGAGAAATACTTTTTGAAAAAGGATTGATTGATGGAAAAGATGGCGCGTTAAGCTATGTAGAAAAAAGCTTAGCCATTGCTGAAGCAATTAAAGCACCTGAGCTCATTAGAAACTCAACACGAATACTTAGTGCTATTTACGAAAAGCAAGGCAAAGGAATGAAAGCATTAGCCATGCATAAATTGTATATTCAAATGAAAGACAGTTTAAATAATGAAGTTACTCAGAAAGCTACCATACGGCAACAAACCCAATACGAATTTGAAAAAGCACAAATTGTAAAAGAAAATGAATCAAAAGAATTAGCAAGAATAGAAGCTGAAGCTACTGGAAGAAGAAATAACTTACAGTATAGCCTAATCTTTTTAGGTATCTTGGTGTTGTTTGTAGCTATCCTGTTCTTAGGGTTTATCAAGGTATCACCGAACCTCGCAGAAGGGCTTATCTTTTTTGCCTTCTTAATATTATTTGAGTTTGTATTGGTATTTACCGAACCTTATTTAGAGAATTATACACAAGGAGAACCCATGTATAATTTGTTGGCTAACTCTGTATTGGCTTTATTGATATTTCCAGTACATGCTTTATTAGAAAAATTATTAAAGAAAAGAATCGTTAAATGAAATTAATTTTAGTTTAATAAGCGTATTAATTTATTGCTTAATTATTTTCCTTGTTACCCTATTCTCCAAGCCATTAACGTTTACAAAGTAAATACCATTAGATTGGCCGCTTAAATCTAAGCTCACTCGTTTAAATTGGGTACTGAGGTTTTGTTGGTAAACTACTTGTCCTAATGTGTTGCTTACACTAATGTTAATGTCAGTAGTTTCGGTAAGGTTCAAATCAATGTTAAATTGCCCTTCCGTTGGGTTAGGAAATACGGATACCGTATTGGTAGGGGTAATGGTGTTTTCTACACCCACCACATTTTGCAAAGGAGATTCCCATAAACCACGCCCATGAGTAGCTGCTCGTATCATGCCACTTGCATAGTGTATTTCTAATTCGGTAACAATTACATTCGGTAATCCCGTACTAAAATATACCCAATCACTCAAGGTATTGTCTTTGTAGTATACCCCAATGTCAGTACCTATATAAATGGCTTCTCTAGTAGATTGGTCATCATACTCTATACAGTTAATTGGTATATTGGGTAGGCTCCCAGAAACATTAGTCCATGGTGGTCCTCCGTTAGTAGATTTATACACTTTTTCTCCGGCTAAAAAGCCAGAAAACACCGCCCAAATCTTATTTGGATCAGTAGCAGAAACAGCTAAATGAGAGATAGCCGTAAATGGTAATCCAAAAGAAATGTTGAGCCAATTGGTACCTCCATTACTGGTTTTGTTTATGGTACTCCATGTTGAAGCTGCATAAATGGTGTTAGGGTCTGAGGGAGCTACATCCATAGAGTAGGTAGCGGGTAAGGTAGAAGAAATATTGTTCCAGCTTAACCCACCATCAATGGATTTTTCCATTTCTGAAGTACCACCATAAAATAAGATGAGTGGGTTGGTAGGGTGTATCACCATTGGTGCTAACCATAACCCATTACCTACTGGTATTTGAGTAAACGAACCACCTGCATTGGTAGATTTTGCGTAATTACCAAACTGGTAAGAACCATATACAATGTTAGAATTGGTATAATCTACAATGGCTTCTGTACCATCATTACCATATACTTTGGTCCATGAGTTGACTCCACCCAAATACTTTAAAGTACCACCATCCTGTCTTCCTGTATAGGCCACATTGGAATTAGAAGGATCTCCACCCATACGGTAAATCTGTACTAACTGTAAACCATTGTTTAGCGATGTTAAAAAAGGATCGCGCCTGTAACAACCACCATCGTTTCCACCAATATAGCTTACACCATCTGGTAAAAAAGTAACCGCATGCTGGTCAACATAATTGTTAGAAGTAGTGAGCCAATTGGTTCCTTCATCAGTAGTTACGGCTAAAGAAGTCCCTCCTACAATAATTCGATTCGTATCCACATGCGATACTTCTAACACACCTGTCCAATACCCCAAAAAGTTATTGACTTGAGAGTTAGTAGGAGGGGTAATGGAATCAAAAGTTAGTCCTTGATTGGTGCTCTTGTATAGCCAACCGCCATTGCCCTGCCACGAGTACATTACATAAACATTATTAGGAGCAGCTGGTGTAGCTTCTACCGAAACGCGTTGTAATTTATAACTTACAGGGTTGGTAAAAATAGGAGTGCCTGGTAACCAGTTCCAGCTAGCTCCACCATCAATCGATCTAAAAATACTGTCCGTTACGGCATACACGATATTGTTATTGGTTGGGTGGTATTCCAAATCCAACACATTGCCCGATTTGGTTAAGTTCCAATTAACACCTCCATTTGTGGTGGTGTAAATTCCAGTACTCGTTGCACATATTAAGGTATTCGGAGAATTTGGATGTGAAACCATCCTTCTCATAGTAGTACTTTGCGGTAAATTCCACGATAAGCCTGTAGTGTTCCAAGTATTACCTCCATCGGTAGATTTTAATACGCCCATGGTATATCCAAAAAAGGTGCTGGAATATTCCCAACCAAAATTATCGCCAGTGGCAACATAAATTTCATTACTGTTGGTTGGGTTAATCACAATATCAGCTATAGTAAGTACCGGTATATTGTTAGACATATCTACCCAAGATGCTCCTCTATTGGTACTTTTCCAAATCCCACTGCTGGCACCACCTAGCCAATAGGTGTTGGTGTCATTAGGGTCAACAATTACACAGTTAACACGTCCAGCATAATTTCCAGCACCCATATAGGTCCAAGAACCTGCTTTATCATTTTCACTTTTATGGATGGGTTTGGCCATCTCTTCTTCGTAAGCAGTCCAAGTAGCAGTAGGGTCTAAATAACCACTTGGGTAAACACGTTGTTGCATAAAATGCTCCCAACGTTTAAATTGTTTCCATTCACCATCACCACTAAAATCAATTTTTTTGTCAGAATAGTATTGGTTCAATTCTTCTTGAAGCTCGAAAAAGTTTTTAGTACTTTGGGAATGAACTGAATTAAAAACGAATAACAATAGTATAGTTAAGAGGTATGTTGAAAAGGTCTTCATAATGGTTGGTGTTGGTTCCCCAAACTTACTTAATTTTATGGTGATGAAACAACTGTTTACTTTCTTTTTTGTGATACTAATTGCTATGACTTACGGGCAAGAAAGGATAGCTGTTGAGTATCTTGGTTTTACTGAGGATAGTATATGTTTAAAAGATAGTCTGCCTTTTACAGGTGTTGTCCTGTACAAATTAGAAAATGGGAATAAAAAGACCGTCAACTACAAGTTTGGGGGTGCAACGGGTAAGTGGGAAGTTGCTGATGCAAGCAATAAAAGGATAGCGATTGGAATAAATAAGGATGGAAAGGCATTGTCCAATCATTATGAATACCATAAAAATGATTCTATAAAAGTATTGCGTAAAAAAGTAAATGGACAGCTTGTTGGTAAATTTAAGCACTACAAAAATGGTCAGCTAGAGGAGGTTATCTCTTATCAACCGAATTGCATTAATATCGATTTTATGGTTAATGGAGTGCCAGATTCATTAATGGACGAAAATGGAGAATATACGAGTTTAGAATATCAACAATTGATGTATCCATACGAAAAAGCAAGAGCTGTTTTGACTGACTCAGCAATTTATGTGTTTGATAGTTTAATTATGGTTAATGATTTTGAGGTGCCTCATGGAAAGTGGCAGAAGTACTATCCTAATGGAGAGCTTAAGGAAGATCGCCAATACCTCTATGGCATTAAAGCCGGTACTTGGCTATATCATTTAGAAGATGGAAATATGTACAAAAAAATTGATTACGACATTTACACGCACATTAAAAAAGAGTATGAATTCTATCCCAAAACTGGTATTTATAAATCACAAAAATTATGGTATGAAAACGTGGAATATGGGTGGTGGAAAAATTGGGATTTTCAAGGAACATTGATTGAAGAAATTGAAAAATTAGAAGTATTGAAAAAACCATTACCAAATTCGATTGTTGATTGTGCAATTAGAAAGGATTATTTCAAACCTTATAAATTGTTAGACTCTATTACAGTAACACGAGAAATGGATTTTCCAGTGGGGTTTAGGTTTAATGACTATTTA
Source organism: Vicingaceae bacterium (assembly GCA_041603555.1). Lineage (GTDB taxonomy): Bacteria > Bacteroidota > Bacteroidia > Flavobacteriales_E > Vicingaceae. The sequence continues at coordinate 1,193 of JBFIEB010000092.1, read as the reverse complement.
ATTACATTAAAAACAATCAAGTTTTCTCAAATAGAAGAGAATGGTAAAATCATCTATAGTATTAAATTAAATGTTGCGCATAAATCAACCGCTTTTGTTCTTTCTCTTTCTGGTTGTTCCCATAAAGAAGGGACTGAAAACGGATTATGCACTACTACTTTATCACATACAATAGCAAGTCATATGTCTGGGCCGAAGCCAGAGGAACCTAATGGTGCTGTTATTATGGAGAATGTATTTCTTACGGATTTATTTGTTCATTCACAATTTAATAAATGGACTGCTTTTAAAATAGTGATGTCAGAATACAAAGAACTTGATCACGATTATAAACTACAACCAAAGTAAATTTAACCCCATGAAAATAGTATTCCAAGTGCTAGCCAAACTCAATAAGGTTTTATTGCCAAGTTATACCAAACGTAGGTTAGATTTGGCTAAAGCCTCTAAATTGCAATTGGCAATCTTGGGTTGGCGAATGTTTGTTACCAAAAGGGCGCTGGGGTAAATTTAGAATTAAAAGAAAATGGGGTTACCGTATTTTCGTAGATTAATTTATACTTAATTTAGCTGTCTTCTTTTGTAAGATGAAAGATTACTACCTATTTATCATAATTCTTTTATTAATCTCTTTAAATGGAGTAACCCAGAATTTTGCGGATAAGGAATATTACCTTGTGGATAGCCTTGTTTTGGGTGAGCTTACCAATGATGATAGGAAATTATTAGATAACTCTTTAGAAATCTACCATTCTTCTGAGAATGTTTTGGATAAGATTAATGCGTTGAATGGAATTTGTGAAAACATGATGCATAATGATTGGACTAAATTCCAATTTTTTCAGCATAAAATAATCGAAGACGCATTACAGCAAAATAAATCAGGAGCAATTAAACTGGAACTTTTAAAATCTTTGGCAGAAAGTATAAATAACATTGGAGTTATTTATGGTGATCTTGGTTTAACTAATCGAGAGCTCAAGTACTATTTCAAAAGTTTAGACATTCATGAACAGCTTAACAATAAAAATGGAATTTCTGATATCTATAACAACATTGGTTATTTATACAGGGGAATGGGAGAAATTAATAAGGCCCATGCATATTATAAAAAGAGCCTAAAAATAGCCATAGAAATTGGCGATAAACAGTCTATAGCCTTAAGTTTAAACAACATAGGAAATATCTTAGAT
>JBFIEB010000091.1:0-9277 GCA_041603555.1 Vicingaceae bacterium | reverse complement strand
GCTGTTTTACCAAATGCTCCTTCACTTATCTTTCCTGGAAAAAATCATAAAAAATTGTTAGCCAAACGAAATAGATTATTGGATAAACTTTATAGAAACAACATTATAGATTCACTAACTTGTGAAGTGTCAAAAGAAGAACCCTTACCACAAAAACCTTTGAGACTTCCTAACATAGCAACTCATTTACACAATCAAATTATCAAAGATCATAAGGGTGAAAGAGTAAAAACAACACTCGATCGGTTTCTTCAAGAAAAAGCAAATGGCATTATTAAAAATCATCATTATCAACTTAAATTTAATGAAGTACATAACGCTTCGGCTATTATTATTGAAGTGGAAACAGGCAATGTACTGGCTTATGTAGGCAATACTTCTGGGAGTAACAAACATGGAAACAAAGTGGATGTAATTCAAGCACCAAGAAGTACTGGTAGTATTTTAAAGCCCATTTTATATGCAGCTATGCTAAGTGATGGTGAAATATTACCTAATACTTTGGTGAGTGATGTTCCCACAAAAATTGCCGGATATACTCCAAAAAATTACAACATGAAATATACTGGTGTTGTCCCTGCAAGAAAAGCCCTCTCTCGCTCATTAAATGTTCCTATCATTAAAATGCTACAAGATTATGGTTTGCAAAAATTTCATCATCGTTTACAAAAATTACGACTTTCTGATATTAATAAACCAGCTAACCACTATGGATTAACCATTATTTTAGGTGGTGCTGAAAGTTCTTTATGGGACATTACAACCGTATTTACCAATTTTTCACGAACGCTAAATCATTTTGAAAAATACAATGGTAAGTACAACCTCAACGATTATCATCCTCATAATTATTTAGCCAATACTACCGTTCCAGAAGAAAAAATAGAGAACTTTAATAACTTAAGTGCTGCTTCCATTTACATGACTTACAAAGCCTTGCTAGAAGTGAATAGGCCACAAGAAGATGCTAATTGGCGATATTTTTCTGGCAACAACAAAGTAGCTTGGAAAACAGGAACAAGCTTTGGGTATAGAGATGCCTGGGCTATAGGTACCACCTCAAAATATGTTGTTGGCGTTTGGGTTGGCAATGCAGATGGAGAAGGAAGACCGGGATTAACTGGAATTGGTGCTGCAGCTCCTATCTTATTCGATATTTTCGATTTGTTGCCAAATGATAAATGGTTTACTGCTCCGTATGATGAATTAGCAAAAGTTCCTATTTGTAGAAAAAGCGGTATGCGAGCAACTGATATTTGCAAACCAATAGATTCAGTTTTTGTGCAAGAAAGTGGTTTAAAAACCGAGCCTTGTAAATATCACCAACTCATTCATATTGACAACTCAGGATATAGAGTAAATAGTGACTGTGAAGAAGTAGACAACATGATTCATAAAAGCTGGTTTGTTTTGCCTCCTGTCCAAGAATGGTATTATAAGAGCACCGATCCTACTTATGTTAAATTACCTCCCTATCGAAAGGATTGTGAAAGTTTTGAAACAAAACCACTTCAATTAATTTACCCTGAACCTAATGCAGAAATTTATATCCCGTTAGAAATATCAGGAAAAAAAGGGAAAGTAGTTTTTGAGGCTGCTCACAGGAAACAAAGCTCTATCATCTTTTGGCACATTGATAATTCTTACATTGGTTCAACAAAAAGTATACACGAAAAAGGATTAAACATATCGGAAGGAGAACACACACTTACATTAGTTGATGAATTAGGAAATTCGATTACGAGCCAATTTTCTATTGTAGGTAAAGGACAATAATCTTATTTTCTTTTTTAATTTCGTACTCAGATAATTCGCTATTAGTTTTGCAAGAAAAGTTTATCGACATAGAAAAAGTAATTAAGAGTAAAAATCCTAAGCTCTTAAAATGGCTACCTAAATTCATTGTAAATTATTTAAAAAGAATTATACATCAAGAAGATGTTAATCAAATTTTAGATGATTTTAAAGATGACTATGATTATGAATTTAGTAAAAAGTTAATCGATAGATTTAATATTAAGGTTAATGTTAAAGGACAAGATAATATCCCAAAAGAAGGAGGCTTTATTTTTGCTTCTAATCATCCTTTAGGCGGAATGGATGCTATGGCATTAGTTACCGTTATAGAACCTTATAGAAAAGATGTAAAATTTATAGTGAACGATCTTTTATTAAATCTTAAAAACCTGAACGGTTTGTTTGTCGGAGTAAATAAACATGGCACTAATTCTAAAAAATCTTTAGAGATGGTTGATGAGCTTTTTGCTTCAGATAAAGCAGTATTTGTGTTTCCTGCGGGATTGGTAAGTAGAAAAAAAAGTGGCGTTGTATCTGATTTAGAATGGAAAAAGACCTTTATCACAAGAGCAAAAAAACACAATAAAACTATTATACCAGTTTATGTTGGAGGCAGTTTGTCTAACTTCTTTTACCGCCTTTCCAATTTGAGAACAGCTTTAGGTATTAAAGCTAATTTAGAAATGTTATATTTATGTGATGAATCTTTTAAACAACAACACAAAACGTTAGACATCATTTTTGGAAAACCCATACCATCTTCTTTTTTTGATAAATCTAAATCCGATAAAGAATGGTCAAAATGGATGGAAAACAAGGTTCATTCAATGAAAAATGACTAATTATTAATTATGACTAGTAATACCTCACCTACTGACATTAAATTAATTGAGCAGGAACTTAATGAAAACACTTTTGTTAGAAAAACTAATAAAGTAGATAATGAGATTTATATTGTTAATTATCATAATTCACCAAATGTTGTCAGAGAAATAGGGCGATTAAGAGAAATTACCTTTTCAGAAGCTGGGGGAGGTACAGGGAAAGAAATAGATTTAGATGATTTTGACACCTCAGAAAACTGTTATGATCAATTGATTGTTTACGATAGAGAAGAACAGCTGATTTCTAGTGGATATCGCTTTATAGATTGCTCAAGAGTTTTGAACGACACCAACCACATTGCGTTATCTACCAAAAACTATTTTAATTTTTCAAAAAAATTTATTAGTGAATATTTGCCCTATACCATAGAATTAGGTCGGTCATGGGTTCATCCAGACTATCAATCTGGAAAGTCGAGGAAAGGCCTATTTGCTTTGGATAATTTGTGGGATGGTTTGGGTTCCATTATGGTAAATAATCCAAAAATGAAATATTTTTTTGGTAAAGTAACTATGTATTCTTCTTACAATATTGATGCTCGAAATGCACTTTTATTTTTTATCAATGCGTATTTCCCAGATATTGAAAATTTGGTTACTCCAATTCATCCTATAAGTATCGACACTGATATATCTGAGATTAGAAATCTAATTCACAATAAAAATTTTAAAGATGGCTTGAAATCTTTAAACATATACCTCAAAGAACACGGGGAAAAAATACCGCCACTAATAAATACTTACATGAAATTATCTCCTTCTATGAAATCTTTTGGGACTGCCGTTAATCCAGAGTTTGGAGGAGTTGAAGAAACAGGAATCTTAGTTTCTGTTGATGATATATATCCTGAAAAGAAAGAAAGGCACGTTAATTTTTAATTATCAAATCTAATACCAAATTCCTCTTTTAGTTTTTGTAAATCAGCTGCAAAATATCGTTGGCAGAATTCATTTTCCTCTTTTGTCATTTCTCTATAACTCATTTCTTCCTTATTACTACTTTTAATTTTTTCCACCACATTAGAATTGAGAATTATATTTCTTAAGAAAGATATTTGCAGAGGCTTACTTATCAATTTCCTTATCGGATGTTCTCTATTTACCAAAAATTTATTGAGCGATTTATTTTTAACACCAGCTGCCTTATGTTGAGGTGGTAACTCTTTTACTTTCATTTCTTCTAATCCCAAAAACTGAAAATAATCAATCATCAAACCCACAGGGTTTTCTTTAAGTTCATTTGTTGTGCAAATAAATAACTGTTCTTTTGGAAAATATTGAAGCCAATAATTTAAATGTTTATGGTACAAGCTACCTTCAAAATTACAATGATTATTTTGTTGAATAATATCCCCATTCTGCAATATTGATTCTTCCAACTTCTGACTCTCTAGCAAAGATATTGATTTATGAATATACCCATGGTTCACTGAAAAATTATAATTGGAATAGGTTCTTTCCTCTGGTGCTCTTAAAATCACAGTTAATTTCATTTTAGGGTTGTATTCGGCCATTCGCTTTGGTGCCGTTTTATCCATCAATAAATAAGTATCAGCTGTCGAATTAACAACACCATCTTTTTCTTCAAAAAATGAATTCAAAAAAGATGCACCTCTCTGGTAATGATCATCTACAGAAAAATAGGTAACCTCCTTAATCGAAGAAAAATTGATTTTAGAATGCTGCTTTAAATAAGCAACTAAACTAGTTGTTCCAGATCTCCCTGCTCCTATGATAATATGATTGAGTTGCATAAAACTAAAACCCCCAACTTTTTATTCAAAGGTGGGGATTTTATATTAAATAGTTGTAACGAATTTATTTAGCATAGTTTACAGCTCTCTTTTCTCTAATAACCGTAACCTTAACTTGCCCTGGATAAGTCATTTCAGTTTGTATTTTTTCTGCCAAATTAAAAGACATTGTATCTGCCTCATCATCGGTTACTTTTCCACTCTCTACAATAACCCTTAATTCTCTCCCAGCCTGTATAGCATAAGCTTGTTCTACACCTGGATATGTCATCCCAATATTTTCTAAATCTTTTATTCTGTTAATGTACTGTTCCATTACCTCTCGTCTGGCTCCAGGTCTAGCACCAGAAATGGCATCACAAACTTGTACAATTGGTGATATTATAGTTGTCATTTCTATCTCATCATGATGAGCACCAATTGCATTACATATATCAGGCTGCTCTTTATATTTTTCAGCTATTTTCATTCCTAATACCGCGTGTGGCAACTCTGGTTCATCATCTGGAACTTTACCAATATCATGTAATAGTCCTGCACGTTTAGCTAACTTAGCATTTAACCCTAATTCGGAGGCCATAGTAGCACATAGATTTGCTACTTCACGTGAGTGCTGTAATAGATTTTGGCCATAAGAAGAACGATATTTCATTCTACCAACCATTCTTATTAGTTCTGGATGCAATCCATGAATTCCTAAATCAATCGTGGTTCTTTTTCCAACTTCTATAATTTCCTCTTCTAGCTGTTTCTTTGTTTTTTTAACAATTTCCTCTATTCTAGCAGGGTGAATTCTTCCATCAGTTACCAATTGGTGCAGCGCCAATCTTGCAATCTCCCTCCTAACAGGATCAAAACAAGAAAGAATGATAGCTTCCGGAGTATCATCAACAATAATCTCTACTCCAGTTGCGGCTTCTAAAGCTCTAATATTACGCCCTTCACGACCAATAACTCTACCTTTAATCTCATCACTTTCTATTCTAAAAATAGATACGGAATTTTCAACAGCTTGTTCAGTAGCAACTCTTTGAATGGTTTGAACAACTATTTTTCGAGCTTCTTTATTGGCATTAATGTTAGCTTCATCAACTATATCCTTTATGTGGGATAATGCAGCTGTTTTAGCTTCATCCTTTAAGGCTTCAACCAATTGTTCTTTTGCCTCTTTAGCCTTTAATCCCGAAATTTTTTCCAGCTGTTCAACTTGCTTTCGGTGAGCTGATTCTAAATCATTTTCCTTTTTTTCAACAACTTCTAATTGCTTAGTAAGGTTTTCCTTAATTCGATTGACTTCATTTTCTTTTCTTTTTGCCTCTTCTATTTGTCTGGAGGCAGTTTCACTTTTTTGCTTTGCAGTGTTTTCTAATTCAGAAATTTTACGCTCTCGTTCATTAATAACCTTTTCGTGTTCTTCTTTAAGTTCTAAGAATTTCTCTTTAGCCTGAAGTAATTTTTCTTTTCGCTGTACTTCTCCTTCAGCTTTTGCTTCTTCAATAATTTTGTTTCCTTTTGAAGAAGCTCCGTTTTTCATCACCAATCCAACCACAATGGATGCTACTACACCTCCGGCAACAATTCCAATAATAATACTTACTATATCCATTTTAAATCGTTTTTAATTAATGTACCAATAGTAGTAAAGTTAGTTTTATATTATTTTTTTGAGTACAAAAAAACCCGTACAAATTTGGCTTGGATAAACCCAATAAAATAATGGTTGAAGCCGCCAAGTATGTTCGAACTTCCCACGTCCACATAAATGCGAATTCCTTATAAAGGTTTACAAGGGGCCTGTTCTTGGTTACTTATGAGCATTGCTTCAATTAAGTAAAACGTTAGTTTATCAAACGAAATAAATTTGTACGGGACTTTTTAGTCACACCTTTTGGTATGATATCCTGAATAAATTATTGCTTCTTAAATATTTAAAAGAACGTTACAGATGCTGGTCGAACATTTGTTCTACAGCAATTAAATCATCTTCAATTCCAGCACTATTTAAAATACCTTCCTTTTCCAAATCAAAGTTACGAGTAGCTACTTTAAGTGCAGCCATTGCTAACAAGTCTTGTTTATCTTTAACAGCATATAAACGCTCAAAATCACCAATTGATTGGTTAATTTTATCCGCTGCTTTTCTAATGCCTTCTTCTTCTTCAGCATTAACAGTTAAAGGGTAAACCCTATTTGCAATTTTTATTTTTATCGACAACTCCCCCATTTGGGATTCTCTAATTATCTGTTAATTTGAGCAATACATTTATCAATCTCCCGTACCATTTCGTTGATCTTCAACTTCACTTCTTTGGTACTTTCACCTTCAACACTTCCCGCAATTTTTAACAACTTTACTTTGTCATTTAATTCCGAAACTTGTTGATTCTTTTCATTTAATTCTTGTTTTATCTTTTCAATTTCATTTGAAAGTTTCTCATTCTTGTCACTAAGCTCTCCGTGTTTTACAATCAGCCTTTCAGCTTTTTTTTTAACACCACTTACTAAAATTGAGATATCTTTCATTTGTAAATATCAAAATAAGTTGATAAAACCAACCTCTACAAATTTAGTTTTTTTACACTATAATATGTGCATAATCTTATTTAAAATGTCTTTTTTTTTATTTCTTACTATATAGCTTTGTCTATCTGCTAGTTTGGTGGAGTATTTGATAGACTAAGTATGGTGAAAAATTATTTTTTAACGTTTATTGTCTTAATATTATATTTTACATGCTTTTCGCAAGACAGCATTCCTAAAAATTATTTCCAATCTCCATTAGGAATCCCCTTGTATTTAGCAGGAAATTTTGGAGAATTACGTTCTAATCATTTCCATTCGGGCATAGACATTAAAACTCAGGGAAAAGAAGGATTTAAGGTTTATGCCTCTGCGGACGGTTTTGTTTCTAGGGTTAAAATTTCTCCTTGGGGTTATGGAAAAACCATTTACATTGACCATCCAAATGGTTATACTACCGTTTATGCTCACCTTCAAAAATATAAAGAAGCTATAGCCAAAGAAATTAAGAAATATCAATATCAAAAGGAAAGTTGGGAAATAGATTGGTATCCATCAGATACATTAATGAAAGTAAAAAAAGGTGATGTTATTGCTATTTCAGGAAATACAGGTGGTTCTGGTGGCCCACACTTGCATTTTGAAATTAGAGAAACTGAATCAGAATTTCCTGTAAATCCATTACTATTTGGATTTGATATTAAAGATAACATTAAACCATTAATCAGAAGCATTATCCTTACTCCATTAAATGACACTAGTTTTGTAAACAACAAAAGAGGCGTACAACGCTTCTTAGTCGCTGGTTCGACTGGAGCTTATAAATTAAAACAAACCATTCCTATTTATGCTTATGGAGAAATTGGTATTGGAATTGAAGTGATAGACAAGCTCAATGGTTATGGGAATCGAAATGGAATTTACTCGATAGAACTCTTGAAAAACAAAGAGGTTATTTATAAGTCTGAAATGAAAAAATTTAGCTTTGATGAATCTAGGGCATTAAACTCTCTGATAGATTATGAATTGTTTTTGAAGGAAAATATTAGATTTCAAAGGAGCTTTATTGAGCCCAATAATAATCTAGATATTTACACCGAAGAGAAAAACAAAGGAATCATTCATTTCTCACCAAATGATAAGTTTGAATTTAAATACATTGTTAAAGACAGCTATGCTAATACTTCTAGCATTGAATTTAGTGTAAGTGGTAAAATTGACAAAAAATTAATTCCTAAAATCTTTAAAGCAAAAGTTGATACCATTTTTAGTTGTAAGGACAGCAACTTTTTTGAAGACCAAAACATAAATGTTAGTATTCCTCAAAAATCCTTGTATAAAGATTTGGCATTTCAATATCATACTTCTGACACTATTTTAGGAGCAATAACCCCAACCTATTTTGTACATAATGATTACACTCCTTTGCATAAAGCTATATCAATATCAATAAAAGTTGGTAGATTAAGTGAGTACTTAAGAAGTAAGTCTACGATAGTGCATTTTGATAGAAGAAAACGTTATTACGCTAAAGGTGGTACTTGGCGTAATAATTACATTACTGCTAAATCTAAAGCCTTTGGTGGTTTTGCTGTAATGATAGATACAGTGCCTCCAGTAATTACACCTATTAACATTACTGAAAACAAAAACATGGTAAACAACTCGGCCATAGAAATTAAAATAACTGATAATTTGTCTGGGATAAAAAGCTACAAAGGAAGAATTGATAGAAAGTGGGTAATAATGGAATACGAATCTAAAAAAGCTAAAATTTTTCACACTTTCGACAATTTAGCAAAAGGAAAACATACTTTTGAGCTAACATTAACAGATGGTGTAGGAAACACCAGTGAAATATCAATACCATTTACAAGATAATTATGGATTTAAGTGACCAGTTTGAAAATAGTAGTTATAGTGTAAACATGAGAAAGCTTTCTCGTAAATCTCGTTTAGGTTTTGGATATCAAGACATTAAAAACATTACCATTCAGGACATTATGATCATGAACAAACACAAAGAGCTAATTAAAATTTACTTTGGGCTGGATAAGATTACATTTATGGATGATATTTTGGAGGAATGTGGTATATCTGAAGATATGCGTATTGAAAAGCCAGGAAAAATAAGGGATTACCCTAAGCGTGATGCTATGGTAGCCAAAGCCATGGAAACTGTAAAAGCACGTAAAAAAGATGAAGTTGCTGCCTTTAGAGAAATGGCTAAAGAAATGCGAGAGGAACTGAAAAAAGAAAAAGACAAGGAAAAGAAAAAATAAACTATTCTATTACTATTATTTTTTCAGTATAATACTGCTC
>JBFIEB010000090.1:0-9299 GCA_041603555.1 Vicingaceae bacterium | reverse complement strand
TTAGCAATTATAATTCGATGTATTTTTTTAGGATGAACTATTTTCAAATATTCTACTATAATCAATATTTTGTTTAAAAAATCATACTTCAAATCATAGCTTATATTATGCTTCTCCGACCTTGCTTTCTTCTCTACAATTACACCATTAATACCTGTTTCTTTTTTAATAAAATCTTTGATTTTCTCTAAAATAGTCAGCTCATTATTATGAAAAGAAATATATACTGTCTTATATTTAGAATTACCCGGATTTGCTAAAGTTATTGAACCATCTGCATCAAAAAACCCTGATATGTAATCCCAATTCATAAATTTAAAAGTATAAAAAAACCGACTGTAAAACTACAGTCGGTTTAAAATTGTGGAGTCGGAGGGGCACTTTCCCAAATTTTTCAATTTGGCGTGGACTATCTCATCTTCCTATACAAATAGGAGTTGGGAGCTCTAGCCGGTAGTCCGGTAGTCTCTGCACCTTCCCCGAAATTTCGGGGCTTGGCTCACGGTTGGCATATTTACAAAAATAAACGTAGCTTCCCCTGAATTCACCCAATTTAAGCGAGGAGATTACTCTCCAAGTCGACCCATGATCGAACCCTCGTCCAAACAAGGAAATAATAAGCTTTCTTCGTGTGTAGCTAATAATTAATTGTTAGACTTAAAGCAGGTTAAAAGCGACCAACTATAAGCTTAAGCTTCTTTAGTTTTACCAATAAATCGAAGCGTCTTTATTGGCTAGTTCAAAATTATGATACCTCTAACACAACAATTAATGAACAGAACTGTTGAGAGGTAAATGGTTCCGCCCTCTAAGGGCCGGAATAAAGCAAATCAGACTGAGTCTGAATTATGCTGCCATTCTGTAGTTATTGTCGCCAATTAGCGATTTGAGAACCGAGATTTACGAGCAAATTCACAACGCTCGACACGCTTACATATTAAATTCGTCTTGCTGTCAAAACCAAAAACGACCCCAATAATTTCAAAGAACTACGCGAAATTAGGCAAAATTCCAATTTCAAGTCTAAATCTGGCTGGAAAAGAAATTTAGATTATTATATTTGTATTTATGAGAATTGGCATTATAAAAGAAGGAAAAACTCCACCAGATGAAAGAGTTCCCTTATCTCCTATCCAATGCAAAGAGATAATAGATAATTTCCCTTCTGTCAATTTGGTTGTTCAAAAAAGCAACATTAGAAAGTATAAAGATTTAGAATACGAAGCCTTAGGAATCAAGTTGGTTGATGCGGTTGATGACTGTGATGTTCTATTAGGAGTAAAAGAAGTTCCCATCACGGATTTGGTTCCCAACAAAACTTATTTTTATTTTTCACATACTTCAAAAAAACAGGCTTATAATAGAGATTTACTTAGAGCAATGATAGACAAAAAAATTGCCATGGTGGATTATGAGCTTTTAACCAATGAGCAAGAAATTAGGTTAATTGGGTTTGGAAGATATGCAGGAATAGTTGGCTGTTACAATGCTTTTTATGCTTATGGTAAACGAAGCGAAAGGTTTGATTTAAAAAGAGCTTATCAATGTGAAGATAGAGCTGAAATGGAAAGTGAATTGGCTAAAGTTGATTTACCATCTGATTATAAAATAGTGTTAACCGCTACAGGAAGAGTTTCAAAAGGTGCTCAAGAAATATTAAGAAAACTAAATTTAAAACAGGTAAGTCCTAAAGAAATTTTAATTGAATCTTTTAGTGAACCTGTTTATTCGGTTCTTAAAATAGAAAATTATAATAAGCGAAAAGATGGACAAAATTTTGTAAGGAAAAATTTTTATGATGATCCAACTTCTTTTGAATCTACTTTTATGAAATTTGCTAAAGTTTCAGACATGTATGTTGCTTGCCATTATTGGGATAGCAAAGCCCCATATATTTTTACGAGAGATGATGCTAAATCTAGTGATTTTAAATTAAAAGTTGTAGCAGATATTAGTTGCGATATTGATGGACCTGTTGCATGTACGTTGCGAGCTTCAACCATAAAAGATCCGCTTTATGGTTATGATGCACAATCAGAATCGGAAGTAGAATATAACAATGAAAACGCGATAACTGTTATGGCCGTTGATAATTTGCCTTGTGAGTTACCTAAAGATGCTTCAGAAGATTTTGGTAGAGAATTTATAGACAAAGTATTACCTCATTTAGTAGATGATAAAGAAGGTGTGATTAAACGTGCTACAATTTGTAAAGATGGTGATCTAACTCCCGGTTATGAGTACCTGAGAGATTATGTAGATGGTGAAGTTACCGCCTAATAATCTTATGCTTCCCTACTTTTTCTTTCATCAAATAATATAAATATTCCGACTTAATAATCTCCTTAGCTGACTGATCTTTTTCCATCGCAATTCGTTGCAAGTTAGTTACAACATCGTCTTCTTTTAATCCAGCACAGCCAAAGGTATAATCAACTTCATCCTCCATTTCATCAAAGAAGGCAATTGATACACCATCATCGGTAAATGGAAAAGAGAACACTTTATAATCTAAATTAAACTTATTCGTAACGAAATCTAAGCTCTCTTTTGTTTGAGTAATTTGTTCGTCTAACTCTAAATCTTTGTATAAAGGATGGTTTTTACTATGCGCTCCAAAAGTAAAACCTTGGTCAATTAACTCTTTTATTTGATTTGAATCCAAATAAGGTTTCTCTTTATATAAGTAGGATGTGAAATCAATTCCATTTTCTATTGCCAATTCATCTAAACTGGCTCTATCTTTATAAGGAATAGAAAGAATAGCATCAACTTTTAATTTATCGAAAAGAATACTTGCCTTAAAGCGGTAAAACAACTCCTTATTATCCACAAAATTTGAATTTAAAAAAACCGTAGCATGTGCTTCCTTTTCTTTTAATATTGGTGCAACAACCGTATAAAACTCTTTTAAACCATCATCGAATGTGAGGTGGAAATATTTTTTTTCAAAAGGTTTATTTGACTTTTTAAAATCTATTAATTGTTTTAAGGATATTGATTCAAAATTCTCAAGCAAAAAATCCAAATCATCCTTAAATTTTTGAATACTTCTAGGTTGATATAGATGCTTAATATGAATAGGCTGATTATCAGTAACTAAATGATAAAATGGAAACAAAGTGTTGTGCCCGGTTTTATTCATCAAGCTATCTAAACTATACCAAGAAGCTCCTATATTGGATATATTTTTTGCTGCCTTTTTAATAATTCAACAATTTTAACACTTTGGAGTCAGTTTTATTTATTTGAAAATATGGTGTTTGTTCACCGCCAAACCCTCTAAAAAATCTTTCAATGGATTCCACCATACTTCCTTCAAAATTAAAAACTTTTGTCTTATTAGAAGATTTTTTAATGGCTTCCCACAAGAGTAAGCTCATAGAGCCTGATGTCTTATATTCTGAGTCAGTTACTCCATGCAAATAATAAGCAGACTCATTATCCCACACATATAATATAATAGAATGAATACTTCCCTTTTCATCTTGGGCAATTAACAACTCACCGCAATCGTGCTCCTTGCAATAATTAAAAACAGCATCTAGTTTACTTTTTGGAATAGGGTAAACATCGTTATTTTCCTGATATACTTTTTGTTTTAATTGATACATTAAATCAATATCATCAACTACTTTAATCGTTAGACTTTTTTTTGCTTTTCTTATTTCCCTTCTAATGTTTTCTTTAAAATCAGAAAAAACTATTTCAGGATTAGAGATATCATTTATTATATAGGTATAACGAGTAGTTTGCTCATATCCTTTCCAGCTAAAAGGCATCCAATTTTTAAAACCTGGCATAAAGTTTTGTTTAAATGCATCTACTTTTGGAAGCTGATTAATTAAACTATTTATTACTTCTTTTTCATAGCCAACTTTTGATGCATATTTCTGTCCTTCGGGATACTTTATCCAAACTCCTTGATAGGGAGACAAAAATTGTGGGGTAATAATTTTAAAACTCTTTTTTTTAGCAACAACATATGGTAGAAATCCTATTACTTCTTTCCCTCTTACTTCAAGTGCAACATCCCATGTCGAATCTTCATACAATGAATTAAACCATTCGTACTGCAAAAACAATGGAAGATTCTTTTCTTGCTCACAAAACAATTTATATTGAGGTTTATTATTAGGCATAATTGCTTCAAAAATAGCTTTAAATATTAAAAACATTAAAAAACTACATTTATTTTATAAATTTGGCGGACTTAATTTATAGTAATGAGGGAAATTCAATTTAGAGAGGCCTTGAATGAAGCCATGTGTGAAGAAATGAGAAAGGATGAAAACATTTTTCTTATGGGTGAAGAGGTTGCTGAGTATAATGGTGCTTACAAGGTTAGTAAGGGAATGCTTGATGAATTTGGAGATAAAAGAATTATAGATACTCCCATTGCTGAAAATGGATTTTCTGGAATTGCTATTGGAGCTGCTATGAATGGTCTACGACCAATAGTTGAATACATGACATGGAATTTTTCACTAGTAGCAATCGATCAAATCATTAATAATGCAGCTAAAATGTACAACATGTCTGGCGGACAATTAAATATTCCTATAGTATTTAGAGGGGGAACTGGTTCAGCTGGTCAATTAGGAGCAACTCACTCCCAGGATTTTTCTAATTGGTATGCCAATTGTCCAGGGTTAAAAGTGATACAACCCTCCAACCCCAGAGATGCAAAAGGTTTATTAAAATCTGCCATCAGAGACAATGATCCTGTTATTTTTATGGAGTCAGAACAAATGTATGGCGATAAGGGAGAAGTGCCTGAAGGAGAATATATAATACCCATCGGTGTTGCTGATGTGGTTAAAGAAGGCAACGATGTTACGCTTGTGAGTTTTGGTAAAATGATGAAAATTGTTAATACTGCTGCAGAAGAGTTGGCAAAAGAGGGTATTGATGCAGAAGTAATTGATTTAAGAAGTCTTCGTCCGATAGATTATGATACAGTTGTTACTTCCGTAAAAAAGACGAATAGAATGGTATTCATTGAAGAATCATGGCCATTGGGATCTTTCTCTACTGAAATTACTTTTAAAGTTCAACAAGCTGCTTTCGACTATTTAGATGCTCCCATAGCTAGAGTTACTGGTGCAGATGTTCCAATGAGTTTTTCTATTCCTTTAATAGAAGCTTATTTACCCAACATAGACAAAGTCATAAAAGCGGTAAATCAAGTGATGTACAAGTAGGTATTATGTTTTCAAGTTGAAAACTTTGCACATTAATTTATATTAAATTACATTTGCCGACCTAAAAAGTTTAAAAAATCAATAAAATTATATAATGGAAAAATTTGCAATTTACTTACCAATAGTATTATCAATTGTTGGTCTTATATACATGGTCATTAAAAAAGGCTGGGTAATGAAGCAAGATGCTGGTGATGGAAAAATGAAAGAAATTTCTGATCACATCTATGAAGGAGCTTTGGCTTTCTTAAAAGCAGAATACAAATTATTAACATTCTTCGTTATTGGAGCAAGTGTTGTATTGGCTGGTATTGCATTTATTGTTCCTACTACAGAATATTTAATTGTAGTTGCTTTTATTATCGGAGCCATCTTTTCTGCCTTAGCAGGAAATATGGGAATGAAGATTGCAACTAAAACAAATGTTAGAACTACGCAAGCTGCTAAAACAAGTTTACCAAATGCCTTAAAAGTTTCTTTTGGTGGTGGTACAGTAATGGGATTAGGAGTTGCTGGTTTAGCTGTTTTAGGATTAACTTCATTCTTTATCTTATTCTTTAATATGTATATGGGTGGTGTTTGGACAAACACTGCTGATATGACTATAGTATTAGAAACACTAGCTGGATTCTCCTTAGGTGCTGAATCAATTGCTTTATTTGCAAGAGTTGGTGGTGGTATTTATACTAAGGCAGCCGATGTTGGTGCTGATTTAGTTGGTAAAGTAGAAGCAGGAATTCCTGAAGATGATCCACGTAACCCAGCAACCATTGCTGATAATGTTGGTGATAATGTTGGTGATGTTGCTGGTATGGGAGCAGATTTGTTCGGTTCTTATGTTGCTACGGTATTAGCAGCTATGGTATTAGGCAACTACGTTATTAAAGATATGGGTGGAGCAATTCAAGACGCTTTTGGCGGAATTGGTCCAATTCTTTTACCTATGGCCATTGCTGGTGTAGGAATTATCATTTCTATTATTGGTACATTTTTAGTAAAAATTAGCTCAAACGATGCTAAAGAAAACGAAGTACAAAAAGCATTAAACATTGGTAACTGGACATCTATTATTTTAGTTGCCGGAGCATGTTTTGGTTTGGTAACTTGGATGTTACCTGAAACAATGACAATGAGCTTTTTTGGCGAAGAGGATAAAGTAATCTCTTCAATGCGTGTATTCTATGCAACATTAGTTGGATTAGTTGTTGGTGCAGCTATTTCTTCTTTTACTGAATATTATACTGGACTAGGTAAAAAACCTATTTTAAAAATCGTACAACAATCAAGTACTGGTGCTGGAACAAATATTATTGCTGGTTTGGCTACCGGGATGATTTCTACTTTCTCTTCAGTATTATTATTTGCTGGTGCTATTTGGGCTTCCTACGCTTTCGCAGGATTTTATGGTGTTGCTTTAGCTGCTTCTGCAATGATGGCAACAACAGCTATGCAATTAGCAATTGATGCTTTTGGTCCAATTTCAGATAATGCAGGTGGTATAGCTGAAATGAGTGAACAAGAACCAATCGTTAGAGAAAGAACAGATATTTTAGATTCAGTTGGTAATACTACTGCGGCAACAGGTAAAGGATTTGCCATTGCTTCTGCAGCATTAACTTCATTGGCTTTATTTGCTGCTTATGTAACATTTACAGGAATTGAAGGAATTAACATATTTAAAGCACCTGTTTTAGCAATGTTGTTTGTCGGGGGTATGATTCCAGTTGTATTTTCAGCATTAGCAATGAATGCTGTAGGTAAAGCTGCTATGGAAATGGTATATGAAGTTAGACGTCAGTTTAAGGAAATTCCAGGTATCATGGAAGGAACCGGTAAACCTGAATATGATAAATGTGTTGATATTTCTACAAAAGCATCACTAAAACAAATGTTATTACCTGGAATCTTAACCATAGGTTTTCCAATTACTATTATAGTATTAGGAATGTTAATCTACCCAGAAGATCATAAATTAGTTGCCGAAATGCTTGGTGGTTATATGGCTGGTGTTACTGTAAGCGGTGTTTTGTGGGCTATCTTCCAAAACAATGCTGGTGGAGCTTGGGATAACGCTAAAAAATCTTTTGAAGCTGGTGTAGAAATTAATGGAGAAATGACCTATAAAGGTTCTGAAGCGCATAAAGCCGCAGTAACTGGTGATACAGTTGGTGATCCATTTAAAGATACTTCTGGTCCTTCAATGAATATCTTAATTAAACTAACTTGTTTAATTGGTTTAGTAGCAGCTCCTATCTTAGGCGGACATACTGAAGAAGTTGAAGCAGTAATTGAAGAACCAATTATTGAAGAAGCTGTAGTAATACCTGCTGAAACATCTAATCTCATCGAATGGACTGGCAGAAAAGTTGGTGGTGCTCATATGGGTACATTAGCTATTTCAGAATCAACTATCAAACTTGAAGAAGGGGTTGTAACTGGTGGCTTAACGATTGACATGAACTCTATCACTTGTACTGATATTGAGGCCGGAGAGGATAATGACAATTTAATTGGTCACCTTAGAGGCACTGATTTCTTTGCAATAGATTCAATTCCAACTGCTAGCTTCGTTGTTACTTCATCAATTAAAGATGAGGAAAATGAAGATTATTACACTATTAATGGAAATTTAACTATTAAAGGAATTACCAATGTTATTGAATTTCCTGCAATGGTAAGTAATAAGGAAGGTAAAACTCATATTGAAGCATCATTTGCATTCGATAGAACGGATTACGGTATCAATTATTATTCTAAATCTATTTTAGGTAAGATAGCTGGTAAATTCATTTATGATGAAATAGAGCTAAAACTGAATGGTCAGTTTTAATTAGAGGTTGTTCATATAGTTTCTAAGGCTTTATATATAATAAAGGAAACAATTAAGTGGATAGTATATAAGGATTGTTAATAAAATGTTATTTTTTATAATAAATAGGTTAACTATTTTTATTTTATTTGCTTTGAAAATTAATAATGAGTGCGATTAGAGTTATGAACAGGTTGTTTATAAGTTTTAACAATTGTTAATAAAGTTAAAAAAAACTTGTGAGTTATTAAAAAAATGTATTAGCTTTGTCGCGAACTAAGAATTTTAAAATAATTAAAAATTAAAAAGTTTAACTAAAACAATTTGTAATGAAGAAAAAAGTATTATTTGTAGCTTCTTTATTTTTAGCTACTGCAACATTTGCACAGGACGGATTAACGTCTAAGAAAGGTGAAGCATTTTTACCAGAAGCTGGTGATTGGGCACTTGGATTTGACGGAACTCCATTTTTAAATTACGCTGGTAACTGGTTTAGTGGTTCAACATCACAAAACAGTGTATCTGCTAACTCGGTTGGAAATCAACCAATGACTATGAATGGATCGGGTCCAAATTTTATTGGTAACGGATTCATGATAGTTGGTAAGTATTTCAAAGATGAAACTACTGCTTTTAGAGGAAAAGTGAGAATTGGTTTCGGAAGTACTAATACTATAGCTATTAATGATACATCAGGAGCAAACAACACTTTAACTGGTGAAGTTACTGATGAAATGTCTACTTCTTACTTTAACTTAACCTTAGGTGGTGGTATCGAAAAAAGAAGAGGAAACACTAGAATCCAAGGATTTTATGGTGGTGAATTATTATTCTCTTTAGGATCTGCAAGTGAGTCTTATACTTACGGTGATGTTGGTAATGGTACTAATACTACTTTCGTACATAACCCAAGTTATTATGATTTTGATAACGGTGTATTTGTACCTGGTAACCTTAATGGTGCTAGTACAGGTGAAAGAGTTACTGAAAGAGTTTATGGTAGCACTATGGTATTATCTTTAAGAGGTTTTATCGGTGTTGAATGGTTCTTAGCTCCTAAAGTGTCTGTTTCTGCAGAATACGGATGGGGATTAGCAATGTCTTCTACTGGTGACGGTGAAGAAGATACTGAAGAGTATACTCCTGCACTTCCATCAGCTACACCAACTGAGCAAAACATCTTAAGAAAGCACAACACAGGTGGTAGCAGTGCTTTTGGAATTGATACTGATAACAATGGTGGTGTTATAACTATATATTTTCACTTCTAAGAAATACTCTTAAGA
>JBFIEB010000089.1:0-9502 GCA_041603555.1 Vicingaceae bacterium | reverse complement strand
TATTTAGAACTTGTGGAGGGTATTCTGATATTTTTAAATCCAGCATCAAGTAATTTTTCTCTGTACTCCAACTGGACTTCATATTCTCCATGAACCAGATATATTTCTTTTACTTTATTGGGATCTTGACAGTTTAAATAACTTATCATTTCATTATAATCCCCATGAGCACTATATTCATCCATTATTTCAATTTCAGCATTTACAGTGTATTGTTCTCCAAAAAATTTAATATTTTTTTCACCTCTTAATAATCTACCTCCTAGAGTAGATGGTTCGCAATATCCCACAATTAATATTGTATTTCTTTTGTCTTCAATATTGTTTTTAAGATGGTGTAAAATTCTACCAGCTTCCATCATTCCGGAAGCTGAAATTATAATACAAGGATCAGGAATAGTATTCAGCAATTTAGATTGTTCTACTTTTGTAATGTAATGTAGTCTATTGAAGCCAAAAGGATCGCTATCAGATTTCATGTAATTTTTTACATTCTCATTAAAACATTCTGGATGATTTCGTACAATTGATGTTGCGTTAGTTGATAAAGGACTATCTACATAAACATTAATATTGGGTAATTTCCCTGTGGTTTCTAATTGGTCAAGAGCAAAAACTATTTCTTGTGTTCTTCCCAAGCTAAATGCAGGAATAATCAACTTTCCTTTTTTTTCTATACAGGTTTTGATGACGATATTTAATAACTTATCTTCTGCTTCTTCCAAATTTTTGTGTAACCGATTACCATAAGTAGATTCTGTAATAATATAATCTGCTTGTGGAAAAGGTTTAGGATGTTTAATTATCCGATGATTTTCTCGACCAATATCACCAGTATAACATACTTTATTAACTACCCCTTCTTCTTTTATTTTAAGGGATATTGCGGCAGCACCTAAAATATGACCTACAACTGTAAAGTAAAGTTCTATTTCATTATCAATTTTTATCCATTTTTCGTAGGGGAAACTTTTAAATTTGGTTAGAGCATTTAGAGCATCTTCAATGGTATACAATGGTATTATAGGGTCTCTGGAGTCATCGTTGTATTTTTTATTCCTATAGGCTGCGTCTGATTCTTGGATGTGAGCACTATCAACTAACATAATTTCACACAAATCAGATGTTGCTTCAGTGCAATAAATTAAACCTCTATATCCTTTTTTGATTAAATAAGGGATAGCTCCGGAGTGATCTATATGTGCGTGAGAAAGGATACAATAATCAATTTCTTCAGGGTTAAATCCTAATTTTTTATTGTAATTGCTATTTAGAGCTTCTCTACCTTGAAATAAACCACAATCCAGTAATATTTTTTTTCCGTTTTTGGTAGTAATAATATGTTTGCTGCCGGTTACTGTTTGTGCTGCGCCTTTAAATTCAAACTCCATAAAATATAACTGTATTCCGCAAAGATAAATATTGTTGGAAAGAATAATATTAATATCTTTAAAAAGTAAAATTAGAAAAATGAAGTTAGATATTTTAGCCATAGGAGTGCATCCTGATGATGTGGAATTAGGTTGCTCAGGCACCTTACTGAAACACATTAAGTTAGGTAAAAAGGTTGGTATTTTGGATTTAACTAAGGGCGAATTAGGAAGTAGAGGGAGTGGTAATTTAAGGTTAGAAGAAGCTGATAAATCTGCTAAAATATTGGGTGTTTCTGTTAGAGAAAATGTTGGTTTTGCTGATGGTTTTTTTAAGAATGATGAATATCATCAAAAAGAGATAATCAAGATGTTAAGAAAATATCAACCAGATGTTGTCCTTGCAAATGCTCCTATTGATAGACATCCTGATCATGGTAGAGCAGCTCAATTAGTTGTTGAGGCCTGTTTTTATTCAGGATTAGTTAAAATCAAAACTGAATTTAATACTGTTACACAAGAATTATGGAGGCCAAAAGTGGTGTATCATTATATCCAAGATAGATTTTTAAAGCCAGATTTTGTTGTTGATGTTACTGATCATCTAGAGGAAAAAATGGATGCTATTATGGCTTTTAGTTCACAATTTTATAATCCAGATTCAGATGCACCTGAAACCCCAATTTCTACAAAAAAATTCTTAGATTTTATTAAAGCTCGTATGGCTAATTTTGGTAGAGATATTGGTGTTGATTATGCCGAAGGATATACTACAAATAGGGCGGTAGGAGTAAACGACATTACTGAATTAAAGTAGTCATTTTAACTTTTTAGTGTTCTTAAGTATTTAATAAATACAAGAAATAAAGCTAACCCAGACAGCCATAACAATATAGTTGTTGAATACGCAGCTCCAATTATTCCATATTCCTTTACTAAGAAATAATTCAAAACAATATCTAAAAGTAAGGCACTGATTGATGTAATAGCACTCGTCTTTGCCCAACCAATGGCATCAATTAGATTTCCAAATAAATTTCTAAAAATAAAAGCACCCATTATTCCGATAGCAAATACAGGTATTAAATTTGACGCTGAAATGTACTCGTTTCCGAAAAATGACATAATAGCATTAGATGTGAAAATTAATACCAATGCTATTATAATTGAAAAAGCAGTAAACAATTTAATATAGTTGGTAATGTACTTTTTAAGAAATTTTTTATTTTGATACTCTTGGGTAATTTTAATAATGTCTGTTTTAATAAAACCATTTGGAATAAATAATAAGCTAAACGGAATTAAACTAGCAACCTTATATAAGGCTACATCTGTTTCATTTTTCATTAAAAATCCAATCATAAGAATATCTACCGAGAATAATAATTTTGCTGTCAGGCCTCCTAAACTTGTATAAAACCCATATTTCCAATAACTTGTTTTTTCATTTTTAGTAAAAGTATTTTTTTTGGTTTTTGATAAAATTTTATGTTTAATAATTAAAAATAATGAGATAAGTAAGGGAGTTATCAACAAGGCTACTACATAGCCTTTTCCATTGAAAAAATAAGTAAATAAGACTCCGAAAAGAAGCAATAAAATACTATGACTTATTTCTAAATAAGCGTAGAACTTATTAAGTCCATAAATTCTATAATATATTTTAACTACCTCAAATATAAATAGTGTTACAATTAAAAAACTTAAATAGATTAAATACTCTTGAGAATTAGGTAAGACACCTGTTAGTAATCCAGAAAATAAAACAACAATTCCTATAATAATCGAGGATGCAATAACACCCCTATAAAATACAAATTTAAAAAGTTGATTTTTAGATTGTTGTGATTTAGATATTGACCCAAATCGACCTAAACTTTGGTAAATCCCAAACCCCATAAAAGGGACTATAAAGCTAATGATGTTATAAGCGTACGATATGTTTCCAAAATCTTGAGCTGTGAGTCTGTGAATAACGTAGAAAGAAAGAATAAACGTTAAGATTTTACTCAAAACAATGGAAAACAGGATATACGCCCCTTTTCGTTTGAAAAAACTATTAATAAAAAGCCGTATGTCTTTTAATGAACTCATTTATTAATAATAACTCTATGGTAGATTTTGATGAATTTATCACTAACACTTTCAAAACAAAACCTGTGCTGTGCAACCTTTGAAATAGTTTCTTGATTATATTGGCTTAGATTATTCATCATATCATTTAACCCTTTAAGTAACCCTTCTTCATCTTTAGGAGGGACTAATATTCCATTATCATTATTTACTTCTTCAGTTAACCCACCACATTTACTTGTTACTATTGGTAATCCACAAGCCCAAGCTTCTGCTATAACTACTGAAAAGGTTTCATAGTTGCTGAATAATAAAAAGAAATCGCTTTTCTTCATTAAGTCTGCTACTTCTTTTCGACTTTTATCATTTTCAAAAGTTATAACTTCTTTTGGGATATTTAACTCAACAGCTTTCTTTCTGTATTTTTCTATATCCCCATTACCAGCAATAGTTAAATGGAAGTCATTTCTTAGGGAAGATAGTTTTTTAATAGTGTTAAGAATTCCAGAAATATTTTTATGTTCATCTTTTAAGTTGGAGATATGAATGATTTTTATTCTGACTTTATCAATTGCTTTTGGAATAAGATTAAATAAGTTAGTGTCTACAACATTAGGAACAACCTCAACGGTATTTTTAATGCCAAATGCTACCATTTCATTTTTTAAATGCTCGGATACCGGACAAATTAAAGAAGCTTTTTTAGTTATTTTTTTTATCAGGTGTTCTTCTATGGAAGAAAACCTAGTGTTGGTGGATTTGAGAAAAGCAGTCCAATGCTCTGAAATAATAAAAGGCAAATTCTCTTTTTTATTAAGGTGTAGTGCAAATAGGCCTGCTGGGTAACAAGTGTTTAAATGTACTAAGTCAAATGAATTCATTTCTGTGAGAGCAATTTCATAACCTTTTTTATAAGCATTTTGCTGTTGTTTGGATTTGCTGTATTTAGATAGAATAGGGGTTTTAGATATTGTTTTACAGTAGTAAACGATAACTTCATAAATGTCATTGTTCCATGCTGCGGTTATTTTTTCTAAAGATTTCTGAATAACAGGAACAACATGAACAACAGTTACATTGACTTGTTTTGAAACTGCTTTGGCATGTTCTTGTATAAAGTTTCCTGCTTGTGGAGATGCATCATTAGGATACCATGAGGCAAGGAATAGAATATTTAATTGATTATCCTTCAATGAAGCTAATAGGTTAGTTTTGCTAATGTATAAAATCTGATTAATACATACGGTTCACTTTAAAATTTATTATTAAAAGCTGTAAATAAAAAAAGTGACCGAAGCCACTTTTCATTTTGATGTCTTTTAAAACTTATGTTTGAATTCCACCACAGACATTAATTACTTGCCCATTAACATAGTTAGATAAATCTGAGGCCAAAAATAAGGCTGCATTCGCAACATCTTCAGCAGTACCTGCTCGTTTCATCGGAATATCCTCAATCCATCCCTTGATAACTTCTTGGTCCAAATCTGCCGTCATTTCGGTTTCTATAAAACCTGGGGCAATAGCATTACATCTAATATTTCTTGATCCTATTTCTTGAGCTATAGATTTTGTGAAACCTATAATACCGGCTTTTGATGCAGCGTAATTAGATTGTCCGCCATTCCCTTCGATACCAACAACAGAACTCATATTGATAATAGACCCGAATCGTTGTTTTAATAAAGTTTTTAATGAGCACTTTGTAATATTAAAAACAGATTTTAAATTAATATTCATTACATCATCCCAATTTTCTTCACTCATCCTCATTAATAAACCATCTCTTGTGATTCCAGCATTATTTACAATAGCATCTATTTGACCAAACTCTTCTGCAACATCATTAACAAATTTTTCTGCAGCTTGGTAATTTGAGGCATCGGATTTATATGCTTTTGCCTTTATACCATAACCGTTCAATTCATCTTCAACAGCTTTAGCTTTTTCATCAGACGAAACATATGTAAAAGCAACATTAGCACCATTTTTGGCAAAGACTTCAGCAATTCCTTTTCCAATCCCTCTTGTTGCTCCAGTAATTACTGCAACTTTTCCTTCAAGTAATTTCATAGATATTAAGCGTTTACTTTCATTAGTTCTGCCATGGCTTCACCTATATCTCCCGGAGAATCTACAACAGTAATTCCACATTCTCTCATTATTCTTTTTTTAGCTTGTGCAGTATCATTTTCACCGCCAACAATAGCACCAGCATGCCCCATAGTTCTTCCAGCTGGAGCTGTTTCTCCTGCGATAAAGCCCACAACAGGTTTGGTTCCATTTGCTTTAATCCAATTTGCTGCATTTGCTTCGAGGTTACCACCAATCTCACCTATCATAACAATTCCATTAGTTTCGGGATCATCCATAAACAATTCAATGGCATCTTGAGTAGTTGTTCCTATAATTGGATCACCACCAATTCCAATAGCAGTAGAAATGCCCAAACCAGCTTTTACAACCTGATCAGCAGCTTCATAGGTTAAGGTTCCTGATTTTGAAACAATACCGATACCACCAGTTTTAAATATAAAACCTGGCATAATTCCAACTTTAGCTCCATCCGGGGTTATTATTCCAGGACAATTAGGTCCAATTAAACGACAATTTTTATCCTTTATGTATTCTTTTACAGGAATCATGTCTTTTACTGGAATCCCTTCAGTAATACAAACAATTACTTTTATTCCTGCATCTGCTGCTTCCATTATCGCGTCAGACGCAAAAGCTGGTGGAACAAAAATAATAGTTACATCAGCACCGGTTTCTTTTACAGCATCTTCTACCGTATTAAAAACTGGCCTATCTAAATGTGTTGAATCACCTTTTCCTGGAGTTACTCCTCCAACCACATTTGTTCCATATTCTATCATTTGTTCTGCATGGAAAGTTCCTTCACTACCTGTAAAACCTTGAACAATTACTTTGGAATTTTTATTTACTAATACACTCATTTAGTCTCTATTTTTTCGATTATCAAAAGTAGAATTTTAATGTGAAAATACAACCTGATTTAATATTTATTGATAACCTTTTATTGATTTATGAAAATTATTTTCTATTACCCATAAATCGTAATAAGAATAGAAATAAATTAATAAAATCAAGGTATAAATTCAAGGCGCCCATAATGGCCAATTTATTCATTTCATCCATTCCATATTCTACACCAGAACCGATTCGTTTTAACTTTTGGACATCATAGGCAGTTAAACCAGTAAAGATCAATACACCTAATGCACTTATAATTAACTCCATAGTGACACTTCCGATAAACATATTTACAACCATAGCTATTATTATACCAATAACGCCCATCATTAATATGGAGCCAAATTTGGTCAAATCAGTTTTAGTTGTATACCCTAAAATAGCCAGTACACCGAAAGTACCAGCAGTAATTAAAAAGGTTGTGAATATTGATGCACCGGTATAAATTAGAAATATTGTGCTCATACTCATTCCCATTAATATTGAATAAAGTATAAAGAGGCCAACTAGAATTATAGATGATAATTTTTGATAACCAAAAGACATTAATAAAACCAATCCGAAAGGCGCAAACATAACGATGTAACCAAAAATGTTTAATGACATCATCCCCTCTATTGATATATTATACATTAATGACATCATGCTTTCATCTGTACCAAACCAATATGCAACAATTCCTGTAATGGCTAATGCAGCTGACATATATGTAAACACATTTGCTAAAAATGATTTTGCAATTGTTCCTGCTTCAATATTTCCTTCTCTTTGAATAGGACTTTTAATAGAATTTTGATTTTCCATCTTTATTTTTTTTTAACCTAATTGACTTGATATTAAACTAATAAATTCTTTACGTGTACTATCTTTTTCAAAAGCACAAGTAAATGATGATGTTGTGGTCACTGAATTTTGTTTCTGGATGCCCCTCATCTGCATACACATGTGTTGAGCTTCAATTACTACAGCAACCCCTAGAGGATTTAAAGTGTCATTAATACAGTCTTTAATTTGATCTGTTAAACGCTCCTGTACTTGCAGCCTTCTGGCAAAGGCATCAACTACTCTTGGAATTTTACTTAATCCCACAATCTTGCCATTTGGAATGTATGCAATGTGTGCTTTTCCAAAAAATGGTAGCATATGATGTTCACACATAGAATAAACTTCTATATCTTTTACAATTACCATTTGGTTATGATCTTCAGTAAACATAGCTGATTTGATAATTGCAGCTGGATCTAAATCATAACCGTGAGTTAAATATTGCATTGCTTTGGCAACACGTTCAGGAGTTTTTTCTAATCCTTCTCGATTGGCATCTTCACCAAGATTTTTGATGATGCTTTTGTAATGAATAGATAATGATTCAATTTTTTCTTCATTATACTGTTCAATCTTTTCATATCCATCCATATTGTTTTGGGCGGTCATACTTTCTTTTAAATCGCTCATTTTCTATTAATTAACCGTAATACTTTACTGAATTATTTTCTGTTTCAACTACTTGAATGCAGTGTAGTTGACAATTTAATTTTGTTAAATCATTTTCTATCTCATTCCAAACAGCAATAGCAATATTTTCTGCAGAAGGAATTTTACCTTGCATAAAATCAACATCAAGGTTTAAATTTTTATGATCTATTTTTTCAATTATTTTATCCTGAACAAGTTTACTTAATTGTTTCAAATTAATTACAAAACCTGTTTCAGGGTTCGTTTCACCTTTTACCGTTACAAATAATTCATAATTATGGCCATGCCAATTTGGATTAGCACACTTGCCAAAAACTTCAAAGTTTTTTTCGTCACTCCATTCTGCCTTATACAGCCTGTGGGCTGCATTAAAACGTTCTCTTCTGGTCAAGTAAATCATAAAACAAATATAAGTTTATTGAAGGACTAAAAAATATTAACCATACTTTTTCTTATGGCAATAATAACCAGTATAAAGGAGGAATAATAAATAAAAAATGGGATTATATAGTTAGCATAACCTAGAATTAGCATTATTCCTATAATCAATAATTGAAATCCCAATCCATAAATAGAGACAAGTGTCATAAACCATTTTGGTATTTGCTTTAAGTGTTTTGCCCTTCCATCTATAGCTAAAATAATTCTATCAAATCCACCATAAAATATGGTATAAATAACAAATAAGAAATTAACCATTTGTTGATTTTCTCCATGTAACGCAATTGGAAACGACTTTTCTTCAACTCTGCTTGTGGTATCACTACCAGCTAAGTTGTTTCTAAGTATGGTATAATAATAATTGAATACCGTTCCTTGTAATTGTATGGCAATAAAAGCACAAATCATTAACCATAAACTTTCATTAGTGATGTAATAGATGGTATAGAGAATCACAAAATTTAAGATTAAATCAAATACAGAATCTAAGTATCTACCTATATATGATGGTTTATTTCTTAACCTTGCCAACTCACCATCAGCAGCATCTAGAATAGATTTTAAAACCAAAAAAATTGCTGCTAATAGATATTGATGCTCAAGTATGAAGTAAATTGCAGTTGCTCCAGCTATAAAAAAAAGAAAAGTGACATGAATAGGAGTGAAGGGAGTTTTTAAAAGTGATCTCGCAAAAGCTTTAGCAATAGATCTACCATAGTCAGAAAGGTCTAAAAATTTATTTTCGGGAGAAAGTTTAGACATTTTCTTTCAGGTCTTTAATGTAGTTCAATGTATTTGGACCTTCATTGAATAAAATATCTACAATACTCAAGTTTGGTGTAAAGCTATTTCTGTCTCCAAATACCTGGATATATTCTTTAAAATAGAGTTGAGTCTTGATTTTAGGAGAAAAAGAGTTTCTAAAATCTTTTTTTACCTGGTCTCCATTTATATATTCATCAGATTTGATAATATTAACATCACTGTTTAATAATTCGATTATTTTATGCTCTAAATCACAGTTAAAATCGATAAGGTATTTGTATTTTTTTTTGTGATAAAAAGGATAGAAATCATCTTCATAAAATTCAAAATAAGGAGAGCTTCGATAAGCTGCTTCTAAAGACTTCCAGTGCATCTTTGGCCAG
>JBFIEB010000088.1:0-9555 GCA_041603555.1 Vicingaceae bacterium | reverse complement strand
CCATGTTCTAACCACAATTGCATATCTAATTTTACATCTTTAGCCGTGACATTTTCGAACACTTTATCATTAAAAATGACACAATTTTGGAGTATCTCTACTAAAGAAGTTCCCTTGTGTTTTTCTGCTTCAATTAAAACTTCAGCCATTCTTTTTGGGTCTATATCAATCACCCTAGCAAAAAAGTTTGCTTCTGCTCCTAATGCTAATTTACCAGGATTAAAACTTCTATCAACTGTTCCCAGAGGTGATGACTTGGTTTTAATTCCAGTTGCTGAGGTTGGCGAAAATTGCCCTTTTGTCAGTCCATATATTTCATTGTTAAACAACAAAATATTGATGTCGATGTTTCTTCTTAAAGCATGTATATAGTGATTCCCTCCTATTGCTAAAGCATCCCCATCTCCCGTAACTTGCCAAACACTTAAATTAGGATTAGCCAATTTTACACCTGTAGCTACAGCGGGTGCCCTACCATGTATCGTATGAAACCCATAGGTATTCATATAGTATGGAAAACGAGACGAACAGCCAATTCCTGAAATAAAAACAATATCCTCTTTTTCTTTTCCTATCTCAGGTATTGTTTTTTGAACTGCTTTTAATATGGCATAATCACCACACCCAGGACACCATCTTACATCTTGATCTGTCTCAAAATCTCTAAATGTTAGCTCATTTTTCACTAGGTGTTCCATGGTTAAAACTTAAATCAAGTTATTAAATTCACTTATTAATTGTCTTTTAGAAAATGGCAACCCTTGTATTTTATTATACTGTAAATAATTAAATTGAGGATGGTCATTCCTTAATAACTTAACAAACTGTCCATTGTTTAATTCGCAAACTACAATTTTCTCATATTTAGCGAAAACGTCAGCAGTATTTCTTGGTAATGGATTTATAAAATTAAAATGAGCATGGGCAATAGATTTACCATCTGACAACATTTGACTAGTGGCAGTATGTAATCCTCCATAAGTTCCTCCCCAACCAACAACCAACAAGTCAGCATTTTCGTCTCCTTCAACTTCCAATTCAGGTATAAAATTAGCAACTCGAGCTACTTTTTCAGCTCGAACTTTCACCATCTCTTCATGGTTATTTGGATCATAAGATACATTCCCAGTTACAGCTTGTTTTTCTAACCCTCCTATTCTATGTTCCAGTCCTTTTGTGCCAGGAATAGCCCATGAACGATTTAGTTTATCTTCAGAACGTTCATAAGGGTTAAAGTTTTCTACCCCCTCTTTTGCATAAGCTGGGTTTATATTTTCCATTTCTGCCACACTTTTAATTTTCCATGGTTCTGCCCCGTTTGCAATAAAACCATCGGACAATAAAATAACTGGAGTCATATGTTCCAGTGCCAGTTTTGCAGCTTTATAAGCAAAATCAAAACAATTTGACGGAGTACTTGCTGCGACAACAATTACTGGACTTTCTCCATTTCTTCCGTACACGGCTTGTAACAAATCAGACTGCTCTGTCTTCGTGGGTAGCCCTGTTGAAGGGCCTCCCCTCTGCACATCAATCACCACCAAAGGTAATTCAGTCATCATTGCTAATCCAATCGCTTCTCCTTTTAAGGCTAATCCAGGTCCTGAAGTAGTGGTTAAGGCTAAATTTCCAGCAAAACTTGCTCCAATCGCAGCACATATACTTGCAATTTCATCTTCAGCTTGTAAAGTAACCACTTCAAAACTCTTATGTTTAGAGAGTTCATGTAAAATATCTGATGCAGGAGTAATAGGATAAGAACCCAAAAACAGTTTGAGTTTTGATTTTTCTGCTGCTGCTAAAATTCCCCAAGCTGTTGCTTGATTTCCTGTAATACTTCTATACTTCCCTTTTGGCAGAGTAGCTGGCTTAATTTCATATGAGGAAGGTAGTAATTCAACGGTTAGCGCATAATTATATCCAGCCCTTAAAGCTGCTTTATTCGCTTTTGCCACTTCAGGTAGCTTTTTAAACTTATCATCTAGAAAATTTTCAGTGATTTCTAACGGCCGATTATATAACCAATACAAAATCCCCAAAGCAAACATATTTTTACTTCGGTTTCTGTTTTTGTTTTCTATTTCAAAATCTGCGATGCATTCTTTATTTAGCTTTGTAATAGGTACTTCAATTACATTATACCCATCCAAAGATCCATCTTCTAATGGGTTCGCTTCATACTGCGCTTTTTCAAAATCTTTTATCTTAAAATTATCACTATCTATTATAATAGTTCCCCTGTCTTTAATCCAATCAATATTAGCTTTTAATGCAGCAGGGTTCATAGCTATCAAAACATCAGCTTCATCTCCAGGAGAAAATACCCTGTTACTGCCAAATTGGATTTTAAATCCACTTACCCCAGCAACCGTGCCAATTGGAGCTCTAATTTCTGCAGGAAAATCTGGAAAAGTGGCTAAATCGTTACCTATAAAAGCCGTAGTGTTACTAAATTGGCTCCCTGTAAGTTGCATTCCATCACCCGAATCACCAGCAAATTTAATAACCACCTCATCTAATTCTTCAACTTTTTTTGACATTCAATTTAGAATTTAATGGCAAATTTACAATAACCAATTTTAGAATTGATAATTGGAATATCTTTTTTCAATAATACTTTTTTGAAAGTTTCTGCAGAATAACCCCTAATGTTTACTATATGATTAATTCACTATCAAATCTGTGGTAGTAATTTTATTGCTCAAGTGAAAGGCTCTATCTTTTAAACTAATTTCGTACCTAAAGGTATCTGCAGCAAAATTATAAAGTAAATCTACTTGCGTTTCTCCTTCAAGAGCTCTTCCAGATTCGTTTTCTAAAAAGGGCAGCCTTAAATGTAATTCTGTAGTATCAAATTTTGCTTCAATAGTATTCCAGGTAATAATAGGGGATTTTAGCATCCAAACACCATTAATTTTTTCATAATAGTCTATAAACAAGTTGAATTGTTGTTCTCCTGTATTTTCCTCTTGTCTTAATCCTAAATCACCATCTCCATCAAAAAACTCAAAACGAACGATACTATAGGTCTTATCTTCAGATATCCGAGCATCCATAAAAGTAATTACCGGAGGTACTGGCTCAGGATCATCCTTTTTGCATCCAAACACTAAGGCTATGGAGAATAATATGGCTAATATTGTTAACTGTTTCACAAATTAAAATTACGAATAATTTTGTTGAGCCTTAAAAATAAAATATTAAACATTAAGACTGACAAAGAGTTTAACGAAATTTCTCTTGAAATATTTAATTATCAATACACAAATAATTTAATATATCATCGGTTTTGTAATCACCTTAATACAAAACCTGAAAAGGTGAAATCGATAACTCAAATCCCTTTTTTACCGATTGAATTTTTTAAAACACATAAAATAATAACAGGTTCTTTTCAAGAACAACAAGTTTTCCTTAGTAGTGGGACAACCGGAGAAAATCGAAGCAAACATTACATAAAAGATATAGCTTTTTATGAAGATTGTTTTAAAAAAGCCTTTCAACAATTTTATGGCAATATTAATGATTACTGTATAATAGCATTATTACCTTCTTATCTTGAACGAAAAGACTCTTCCTTAGTCTATATGGTTGACCGATTAATAAAAATCGGAAATCATCAAAAAAGTGGGTTTTTTATCAATAATTGGTCAAAAATGATAGAAAATTTGCAAAAAATGGTCAAAAATGGTCAAAAAACTCTATTAATTGGAGTTTCGTTCGCATTGTTAGATCTGGCTGAAAAGCATCAAATTGATTTAAGTGATGTAATCATTATGGAAACTGGGGGCATGAAAGGAAGAAGGGAAGAAATGACAAGAGGAAAACTTCATCAAAAACTTTGTAAAAGTTTTAATAGTAAGTTCATTCATTCTGAATATGGCATGACAGAGCTTTTGTCTCAAGCCTACTCATTAGGAGATGGTATTTTCAAAAATCCTCCTTGGATGAAAATTTTAATTCGAGATATTAATGATCCTCTTACTATTTTAGAAAATAATAAAAACGGTGGAATTAATATTATTGATTTAGCCAATATTGACTCTTGTAGCTTTATTGCTACCCAAGATTTAGGCAAACAAACAAACAAGGGGTTTGAAGTTTTAGGTCGATTTGACAATAGTGATTTGAGAGGATGTAATTTATTAGTTAGTTGAGAAAAAATGAATATTTTTGTTTGGAACAATTTTTGTTAAAAAGAAGGTTTTAAAAACTATATAAGATGAAATCAAAAATTTTAAATAAAGCAATGTTTATCCTAGCAATAGGAATTATTACTGTTTTTAGTTCATGCCAAAACACTATCCCATTTACAAATGGAATAAGAACAAAATACAATTTAGATGAAGCTAAATTGAAAAAAATGCAATTTTATGTTTCTAGTGATATTACTTTACAAAGAGGCGAGAGAAGTAATGAATCGCAAGAATTAGATGAGGAAGGTAAATTAATAATTTCCTCTTCGGCTAGTTTAGATAATATCTTAGTTGATGGTAAAACACCTGGTGTTTGTGTAAAAGTTTTAGATGGAAATAAAATTGCCGTAAGTTTTTTCGAATCTGATGAGCAATACTTGGTATTTGGAGACCCAAATAATAGAGGGAGATACAACTTAATGGGGGCAGAATGGAAAAATGGGAAAGGTAAAATAAATTTTGGTGGTAAAGTTTATTACATTATGCCTGGTGGAGCTAGTGCTTACTTAAAGTTTGAAATGAAAAAGATAAAAGATTACAAATCTACCAGTACCAAAGCTAAAGGTAGAAAAGTAAACTAAGCTACTGAATTAAAATTATCCAAAGGAGATATATCTTATATCTCCTTTTTTAATGTAAAAATTAAAAAGGATTTATAAAATAGGCATTACTATGTACATAGTTTTAGTTATTTATTAAATTAATAATGACGAATATATGGAGAGAATGTTAAACGAAGTGGTAAATTTTCTTAAAAACGAAGGTGTAGACAATCCTTCTATTGGTGTAGTATTAGGGACTGGTTTAGGAGGTTTGGTTTCTGAAATAAATATCATTAAAGAAATAGATTACGATAGAATTCCCCATTTCCCAATTTCTACAACTGAGTCACATCATGGAAAATTGATTTATGGAACTATTAATCACAAAAAAGTATTGGTAATGCAAGGTCGCTTTCATTATTACGAAGGCTATAGTATGAAAGAAATTACCTTCCCTATACGAGTAATGAAATTACTGGGGGTAAAAAACTTATTAATTTCTAATGCAGCTGGTGCAGTAAATTTGGCTTTTAAGGAAAGTTCTTTAATGTTAATTACAGACCATATTAACCTATATCCTGATAATCCACTAATTGGAAAAAATTTAGATGAATTTGGTCCAAGATTCCCGGATATGAGTGAACCGTATTCCAAAACTTTAAACAGCCTGTTAAGGGCAATAGCCTTAGAAAAAGATATTCAGTTACACGAAGGAGTATATGTTCCTGTTTCTGGACCAAATTTAGAAACAAAGGCAGAATACAGGATGATAAGAAAACTGGGCGGTGATGCCGTTGGGATGAGTACTGTTCCTGAAGTTATTGTAGCAAATCATATGGGATTGCCATGTTGTGCTATTTCTGTATTAACAGATGAATGTGATCCTGAAAATTTGGAGCCAGTTGAAATTGCTGATATTTTGGCTGCTGCTGCAATAGCTGAACCTAATTTGATTAAACTTTATACAGAATTGATTAGTCGTTTATAGTTAATCATCAAGAATTTTCTCTAAATAATGATATTCTATATTATAGTCCTTTTTTAAAGCATCTATTTTTTCCGAAATAGATTTTTCGTTCACTTTTTTGCTTGATTTCTGCCCAACCAACATTACATTTTTACGAGTATGTTCATTAGAAATAAATTCAAACACTTTCGCATTGTATTGGTTCTTCTCTAAAATTAAAGCTCGAATAGTGTCGGTTACCATTTCGTATTGTCGTTCTTTAAAAATTCCATATTTTAAAATTGGGCTTTCTTGCGTTGCTCCTTTCAGTTGTTGTCTGATTTGTTTATGGCAACATGGTGCTGTAATAATCAAATTCGCATTAGCAGTTATTGCTTTGCTCAATGCGTCATCGGTTGCAGTATCACAAGCATGAAGGGCAATTAAAATATCAATCTTTTTAGCATTATAATCTTGAATGCTTTTATTTTCAAACTGTAGGTTTTCAAAGCCACAATCCCTTGCTGTCTCATTACAAAAATCAACCAATTCTTTTCGCTGCTCAATTCCTGTTACCTTAACTTCTAACTTTTTTTGATTAACCAAATAGTCATACAAAGCAAAAGTTAAATATCCTTTCCCTGACCCCATATCAACTATATTCACAGACTTTGGTAAATCAGCAGTTTTAATTAAATTTTCAATAATTTCTAAGTATTTATTGATTTGTCTAAACTTATCCGCCATTTTAGGAATCACTACTCCTTTTTCATCTGCTACTCCAAGTAAGTTTAAATATTTACCTAAAGTTGCTCTTTTCTTTTTAGGCTGGTCATGTGATTCTGGTGGTTTGTTTTGAAAGCTAGGTGGTAACGTTTTTGTTGATACTTTTCCTTTTTTAGAAAATTGGATGGTAAAATCCTCTTCTAAAGTAAATAGTATTGCGATTCTAAATTTTTCGCTTAATAATTCTGATAATGTAGCTTTTGCATCATCTAACGAGTAATTTTTTACCTGATCATTGGTTTGGTAATGGTAAGTAAATGAAAAAGTACGTTCCTCTTTAATGGTAACTAATCGAATGTAAACATTATGTAATCCATCACTTTTATAAGCGGGTTTGCTTAGCGTAATTTTTACAAAAATATCTTCTTTATAGCTTTTATCTAATTTTTCAAAGAAGAGGTTCAAATCTTTCATAGCGCAAACTTATTAATAATAAAACAAGAAAAGGTATTTTTGGACTGTGAGCATACGATTTGAGCCAATAACAAAAGATAATATTACTCATGCACTAGCTATCTATAATTGGTATGTGCTAAATTCTACGGCAACTTTTCATTTAGAAGCCATTCCTCAATCAGAATTAGAAAGAATGGTATCCTTAGGGCACCAGAAATACAAATCGTTTGTTATTTATTTAGCAGATGAAATTTGTGGTTTCTGTTACATTTCACAATTTAGGTATAAAGAAGCTTATGATAAATCTGCTGAAGTAACCTTGTATTTAAGACAAGATGCCACAGGTAAAGGAATTGGAAAAACAACATTAGCCTATCTTGAAAAAATTGCTAAAGAAAATGGAATTACCAACGTTGTTGGAGTAATAACAGCAGAAAATAGTGGTAGTATTTCCCTCTTTGAAAAAGCAGGATATTTTAAAGTGGGGCACCTTAAAAAGATAGGAGAAAAGTTTGAAAAAGCGTTAGATGTGGTTTCTTATCAGAAACTGATTTAATTAACCTAGCCATCTTAATACATTGTCACACCAAATTTCGATGGCCTCTTGTTGGGTTAAGATGTCTACCTCAACCGCATAATCAATTACACGCCCTGGAAAAGAGCTGCCTACTCCTTCCATTTCTCCCAAAGGATAAGGGTCATCCAAGCCTGCCACAATTTGTGATGCACCAACTCTTCGCTTAAGTAAATCTAGGGTATACGAATCGTGTACTAAAGAATCAAAAAATAAATTTTTATGCCCTAAAGATGCTCTTGGGTTTTCAGCCCCTTCAAATAAATCTGGTCTACCATCATATCCTTGTAGTCTTCTTCCGTAATTAGCAATGCCCAACATACAACCATGAGCAAAACAAGTTCTGATGTTATTAAACTTATTTGGAATGTCATTTAAAGCATAAAGATGTAGTGTGTCGGCAGATTGTGCCATCATCCAAACCAAATGAAAACGCCAGTATTGATCTTTTAAATTGACCATTTTTTCACCGTCATAAGGATGAATTTCAAGCGCCAACCCATATTTATCTGCCATTTCATAAATCGGAAAAACTGATTTATCAGCAGTTGACAACCATTCATTGGATGCGTTCAAATAGTGCGTTGGAAGACACAATAATTTTAATTTCAGTTCAGTAACGCATCGTTCAATTTCAGCTAAAGCGTCATCCATGTGCAAAGGTTGAACAACAAACCCAGCTGTAAATTTATCAGGATGTTCTTGTTGTACAGAAGCATTAAAATCGTTTTGCCAAGTTATGGCATCCTTAGCATCTTGCCTATTCCACCCATTGCAATAAATTTGAGAGAGGTTGAGCATTACTCCGTGGTTAATGTTATACTTCTCCATCCATTCCAACTTCTCTTTTAAAAAGAAACTAGGGTCTGTAATCGGTCTTGTCCAGTCACCTTGGCGCATAAACTTTTTATCATCATCTATCCAGAACAATTTCTTGTCCTTCATAAATTGAGGAATTTGATTTGGCTCTGGTAAAATATGTCCGTGACCGTTTATTCTCATTCTCCTTTTATTGAATATTTAGGGTCTGTTTCCATTACATGTCCACAATTATCACACGTTCTATGTTCTTCTGAATTAAAATACCTTTTAAACACATCCAAAAAATCTTTTTCTATATCGATCAACTCAAATTTCTCTTCATATAATAGGTGGTTACACTCGTCACAAAACCACATTAAGCCATCTTTATAATCAGTTCCTTTTCTAACACGTTCAATTACTAGTCCTATTGAATTGTCGAAGCGAGCAGGGGAGTGTGGAATTTTTGCTGGAAGTAAAAACATTTCCCCTTCATTAATCGGAACCTTTACTGCTTTCCCGTCTTGTTGAATCGTAACACAAATATTTCCTTTAAGCTGATAAAAGAGTTCTTCGGTTTCATTGTAATGATAATCTTTTCGAGCATTTGGTCCACCAACTACCATCACTATAAAGTCTTTTCCTAATGGATACATGTTTTTATTACCAACAGGAGGCTTTAATTTATCTTTGTTGTCTTCAATCCATTGATTGAAATTAAAAGGCATTTGTAATGACATAATTCAATTTTTTGTTTGCCTAAAGGTAGTAAGAAAGTACTATATAATAAAAACCCTCAGATGAAAAATCATCTGAGGGCTAACTAAACTAACACTATAATTAAACTATTTGATCACTATCTTATTAGTACTTGCTTTATCTCCTTGTACTATTTGCATAATGTAAATTCCTTCTCCATTACCACTTATGTCGATATTTTTATCATATTTTCCAGAAAAGTTTTTTACATTTTCATTGTAAACTTCTTTTCCCTGTAAATCGAATATTTTAATTCGTATCGGCTCCTTTTTATCCAATCTAAAACTTAAATCAAATTTTCCATCATTTGGATTTGGACTAAACTTTAACTTATCGATTGTTAGGTCTTTTTTATTTGAAATCTTAGTTGTACCGGAAATTTTCTTTGCAGCTTTATCATCACTTTTTACTTTTGTAATAATAACTACATGCTTTCTCTTTACCCCATCTTCCCCATCAACTTTAACATCTATTGTAACGTTGTGATTTCCATTTTCACCATCATCTCCAATAAACATCATTTTATGCCCTTTATGCATTTTCTTCATTTCAGAT
>JBFIEB010000087.1:0-9606 GCA_041603555.1 Vicingaceae bacterium | reverse complement strand
GGTACTCTTATTAGAAACTCAGATAAATTATACATTGTTGAAAATGTTGATGGTCCAACCCAGTAATCAATGATAAGAATATCACATCAAAGAGAAAAATGTATTGGTTGCAACTATTGTGTGGAATTAGCTTATGAAAGATGGCGTATGTCTAAAAAAGATGGTAAAGTAACTTTGATTGATGGTAAAAACAAAAAAGGATTTTATACTGCTCTTGCAGGAGATGATGAATATTTATCCAATTTAAGTGCAGCCAAAGTTTGTCCTGTTAAAATTATTCGTGTAGAAAAAGTAAAATAGAACTGTCTTTTTATCCTTTTTAAGAATAATATACTGCATCTTAACTCATAATTAATCTAATATTTCCTTATTCTTGAATTCACTTTTTTTGTTGAAGATTTACTTCGCAAATAGTTACTTTTACTATAAACAAAGGCAAAAGGTTTTGAATAGAATATTGGTAATAGGGTCGTCAGGTCAAATTGGAACGGAACTAATTGAAGAGTTACGAAAATTACATGGTAATGAAAATGTAATTGCATCCGATATCAGACCCCCACAAATTGTGCAAAATGGTCCATTTGAAATACTCGATATTTTAAACAACGTTCAATTATTAGAAATAGTTGAAACACACAACATCAAAGAAGTTTATTTATTAGCTGCACTGCTTTCTGCTACTGCCGAAAAAAATCCAGCATTTGGCTGGGATTTGAATATGAATAGCTTATTTAATGTGCTTAACCTTGCCAAAGAAGGAATCATTGATAAACTATTTTGGCCTAGCTCTATTGCCGTTTTTGGTCCGACCACTCCAAAAATCAATACCCCTCAATATACAATTATGGAGCCTAGTACTGTTTATGGCATAAGCAAGCAAGCTGGTGAAAGATGGTGTGAATATTATCATCAGCAATATGGTGTTGACGTTAGAAGTATTCGTTATCCCGGGCTAATTGGGTATAAATCAAAGCCTGGAGGAGGCACTACTGATTATGCGGTAGATATTTTTCATCAAGCATTACTTAAAAATGAATTTAAATGCTTTTTGTCTGAAGATACTGTATTGCCCATGATGTATATGGCAGATGCTATAAAAGCAACTATAAACATTATGAAAGCAGATAGTTCAACCATTAATATCAGATCAAGTTATAATATTGCTGGAACAAGTTTTTCACCAAAAGAAATTTCTGAAGAAATAAATAAATTTTTACCCGAATTTAAAATATCATACTCTCTTGATTATAGACAGGATATTGCCTCTTCTTGGCCTCAGTCCATTGACGACTCTAATGCTGTTAAAGATTGGGGGTGGTCTCCTGATTATAATCTTAGTGAATTAACCAATATTATGCTGAGGAATTTGGAACAATTATTGTCACAAGAAAATAATATTTAATAATAATAGTAACTTTATTGTAACTTTGTTATAATTAATAGCGTAATAAAGAGCAGATAACACTGTTTATCGTGAAAAAAGCATTGTTTATCTAAATTTTTAAAAAGAAATACTAATATTTACATATATTTAATTTCTGATAAAAGGCATGAGCAGAATGAAAAAAATATTTTACTTATTTATCCCGATCTTTATTTGCAGTATTACTGTGGGACAGAGCCTACCTAAGTATGAAATAGTTGAAGGTGATACCATTAATTATATAGATGAAAATAATCTAAAACAAGGGTTCTGGAAGATTTTTGGGAGAATGAAGAAAATACCAGCTTATCAGCCGGATCAAGTGATTGAGCAAGGGAAATATACCAACAGTAGAAAGCAAGGATTATGGACTAAGTTTTTTCCTAATGGAAAAACACAAAGTGAGATAGAATACAAAAATAGTAGACCAAATGGATCTTATAAGACTTATTATGAAAATGGAGAGCTACAGGAAGAAGGAAATTGGAAAAATAATCGAAATACGGGTAAATTTGTTAGAAAACATGAAAATGGAGAAACAGCTCAAGAGTTTGCCTTTAATGATACTGGGAAGAGAGATGGAAAACAAATTTATCGTAATGAGAATGGAATTATAATAATCGATGCGGATATCAAAAACGGTAAGGAGGAAAAAGTAATAGAATATTATGACGATGGTTCCTTAAAAGCAGAAAAAAATTACATTGATGGTAAATTGGATGCTGCTAACACTAAAGTTTATGAGCCTAAAACTCCTGTCGTGGAAAAAGTTGATGGAGATATTAAAATTGTTAAAGTTCAGCCAGGCGAAAAAACTAATAGTGGCAAACAATTTAGTGGCAATGGAATTCACAAAGTCTATAACATGAATAAACAAATATCTAAAGATGGTAACTTCAAGAATTATCGATTAATGGATGGCTTATGGTATAAATATGATGATAATGGTATTTTAGTTAGTATTGAAAAATATAAAAACGGTAGGTATATTGGGGATGCCCCTCTTCCTAAAGAATAAAAACATTAATATATATAAAACCCAATTCCGAAATTTCGGGGTTGGGTTTTTTTATTTCTTATAATTAATAAACTACTTTTACATTCTTATTCATAAACAATTAAATGTTAGATAGTAATTCACTATATATTTATAATAGTTTATCTAAAACAAAAGAAGAATTTAAACCTTTAAATCCTCCTTTTGTTGGTTTATATACATGTGGTCCTACCGTTTATAGTGATGTTCATTTAGGTAATGTTAGAACTTTTTTAACATTTGATGTTGTTTATCGTTACCTTACTTACTTGGGGTTTAACGTCAGGTACGTTCGAAATATTACAGACGTAGGGCATCTTTTGGATGATAGTGATGATGGTGAAGATAAAATTGAAAAACGCGCTCGATTAGAGAAAATTGAACCAATGGAAATCGTTCAAAATTATACCAACGGATTTCATTCAACTGTTGACCTATTTAATTTAATTAAACCCAGCGTTGAACCAACTGCTACTGGACATATTATTGAGCAAATAGAAATGGTTCAACGTATTATAGATAATGGTTATGGCTATGAGGTCAATGGCTCTGTTTATTTTGACGTGAAATCATATGCTAAAAAATATAATTATGGTGAGCTATCAGGAAGAAAACTTGATGAACTTCTAGAACAAACTCGCGATGAGCTTGAAGGCGGTAAAGAAAAAAAATACTTTGCTGATTTTGCTATTTGGAAAAAAGCCGCTCCTGAAGCAATTATGAAATGGAATTCTCCTTGGGGAGCAGGTGTTCCTGGTTGGCATTTAGAATGCTCGGTAATGAGCACAAAATACCTAGGTCAAGAGTTTGATATACATGGCGGGGGAATGGATTTAAAGTTCCCTCATCACGAATGTGAAATCGCTCAGTCAATAGGAGCTGACGGAGTAAATCCGGTAAAATATTGGATGCACGGAAACATGCTAACCGTTAATGGAACTAAAATGAGTAAATCATTAGGAAACTCATTTTTACCACAAGAGTTAATTTCTGGCAATCACCCACTACTAGAAAAAGGATATTCTCCTATGACAGTTCGTTTTTTCTTCTTACAAGCAAATTACAGAAGTACTGTAGATTTTTCTAATGAAGCATTGCAAGCAGCAGAAAAGGGTCTCAAAAGGTTGATGTCGGCTATGAATACTTTAAATAAAATAAGTAGTAGCAATAAATCAACCGTTGATGTTAGCACTCTAATTTCAAAATGTAAGAGTGGTATGAATGATGATTTTAATACACCTGTTACAATTGCCCATCTTTTTGATGGTGTAAAGATGATAAATTCTATTAATGATGGTAAAGATTCTATTAATAAAAGTGATTTAGAGAAATTGAAAAGTCATTATTCAACTTTTGTTTATACTATTTTAGGTCTATTAAATGAAGAATCAGATACTTCAAATATTGAATTGTGTGATGAATTAATGGATATTATTGTACAACTTAGAAATCAATCAAAAGAAAATAAAGATTGGGATACTGCAGATTTAATTCGTGATGAATTAAAGAAATTAAACATCTCCATTAAAGATAATAAAGACTCTTCCTCTTGGGATTATGAAAATTAATTTTTTTTATATTATTGTAATATTCGTTATTACCTCTTGCGGTAGTGATGAAAAAGAAATTACTGCAATAGAAAACGACACGGAGACCCATACTCAGCCCAAGATTGAAAGACCAATATTTGATGCCGATTCAGCTTATTTATTTGTAAAAGAACAGGTTGATTTTGGCCCTAGGTTTCCTAATAATGATGCTCACGGAAAGTGCGCTAAATACCTCGAAAATAAACTGAAATCGTATGGTTTAACTACATCAACTCAATTGGGAAAAGCGACCACTTTTAATAACAAAGAAATTATTATCAAGAATATTATTGGCGAATACAATCCAGACAGCAAAAAAAGAATTTTACTTTTTGCTCATTGGGATACCAGACCATTTGCAGATCAAGATAATAAAAATATGACAAAACCTATATTGGGTGCCAATGACGGAGCAAGTGGTGTTGGTGTATTAATTGAAGTAGCCAGGCAGTTAAGTATTAAAAAACCAGCTATTGGTGTAGATATAATATTTTTTGATGCTGAAGATTATGGACAGCCTTCTTCGGGGATGATACAATCACAGTCTGAATCATGGTGTTTGGGCTCTCAATATTGGGCAAATAACCCCCATAAAGTGGGTTATCGTGCAGAATATGGTATCTTATTGGATATGGTTGGAAGTACAAATGCATATTTCACTCAAGAAAGCATATCCATGCGCTATGCCCCAAGTATTGTACAAAAAATATGGAATAACGCGAAAATTCTAGGGTATAGTAATTATTTTGTAAATAAGCAGACCACTTTTGTGGGAGTTGATGACCATCAATATATAAATGAAATTTTAGGTATCCCTAGTATAGATATTATACATTATGACAGAGCTTCTGGTAATTTTCATCCTACTTGGCATACACATAATGATAATATGGATGTAATTGATAAAGCTACTCTTTCCGTAGTTGGAGAGGTATTATTATATACCATTTACCAAGAAAATTAATTTTTTTAGCATCAAGCATCTTTAATTGTATGATTATTAAGATATTTATAATATATTTGTAGCCTTACTTAACTAAAAATAAATAACAATGAAAAAATTACTAACAATGTTAATGGTAGCTAGTATCTTTAGTTTAGTTGCTTGTGGACCATCAGAAGAAGAACAAGCTGCTGCTGAAGCTGAAGCTGCTGCGGCTGTAGAGGATTTATTTAATGGCCTAGAAGAAGAAATTGATGCTACTACAGAAGAAGTTGCTGAAGTTGAATTAGCTGAACATGTTTGTGGTGATAAATGTACTGCTGAAGCATGTCATTTTGCTTGCGGAGAAAAAGGACATGAATGTTCTGATGCTTGTCATGCGGATAAAGAAGGCGGTGAAGACGAAGGTCATGATCATTCAGAAGAATAAATAATTTAAATACGTAATATAATCAATAACCTATAATAATTTAAAAGATGAAAAAATTACTAACAATGTTAATGGTTGCAAGTATCTTTAGTTTAGTTGCTTGTGGACCATCAGAAGAAGAACAAGCTGCTGCAGAAGCTGAAGCTGCTGCAATGGTAGAAGACATGTTTGACGGATTAGAAGAAGAAATGGAAGAAGCTGTAGAAGAAGAAGTTGCTGAAGAAGCTACTGAAGAAGCTGCTGCTGAAGGTGAAGCCGAAGGTGAAGCCGAAGGTGAAGGTGAAGAATCTGCTGAATAATAATTGACTTCGAAAAGTTAAAAAAAGGTTCAAATTAATTTGAACCTTTTTTTATTGCTTTTTTATTTCTTCACAGGACCTCTGCAACCACAAAAGTGCTACCCCCTATAAAAATCAAATCGTTAGTAGAAGCATTCTCATTAGCTGATAATAAAGCATTTTTCACAGTGCTATAACTTTCTCCTTGTAAACCATATTTTAGAGCTTGGTCTCTTAGCTTATTTTCATCCAATGCCCTAGGAATATTTGCTTCGCAAAAATAATAACGTGCTGATTTAGGCATTAAAATTAATATATTCTCAATAGATTTATCATTCACCACACCAAAAACTATATGCA
Organism: Vicingaceae bacterium; assembly: GCA_041603555.1. Taxonomy (GTDB): domain Bacteria; phylum Bacteroidota; class Bacteroidia; order Flavobacteriales_E; family Vicingaceae. The sequence goes on along the minus strand of JBFIEB010000087.1, from coordinate 3,547 downwards.
AATCCTTATATTTTGTATCACTAATTTGATTCAAAATTTCTTTCATTCCAGCTTCATTATGTCCGGTATCACAAATCGTTAAAGGTTTTTTATTTAATATTTGCCATCTCCCCTTTAATCCAGTATTCTTTTGAATAGATAATAATCCCTTTTTTATATTCTCTTTAGAAATATTCCATCCTTTAGAGTTAAGAATTTTTAAAGCTTCAAGACAAGTTGCTATATTTTTTCGCTGGTAGATTCCTTTTAAGTCTGTTAAATATTTTTGTCCTGTATTTTGTTTAGCAAAATAAATATCCGATCCTACCGCTTTCGCTTTATCTTCATAAATAGATTTAGTTTCTTCTTGAGTTTCTCCAATTACAACAGGAATTCCTACTTTTATTATTCCTGCTTTTTCTATGGCTATTTTTTCAATTGTATCTCCCAAAAATTGAGTATGATCAATTCCAATATTAGTGATAATTGACACTTCTGGGGTAATAACGTTGGTAGAATCTAATCTCCCTCCTAGCCCTGTTTCAATTAGAGCAACATCAACTTTTTGATTAGAAAAATAATCAAAGGCTAAACCTACTGTCCATTCAAAAAAAGAAAGATTAATTTTTTCAAACTTAGCGCTATACTCATTAACAAAGGATATTACATCGATTTCAGAAATCATTTCACCATTTATTTTAATTCGCTCTCTAAAATCTTTTAAATGAGGTGATGTATACAACCCAACTCTAAATCCTGCTTCTTGAAGAATTGAAGCTAACATATGGCATGTAGATCCCTTTCCATTGGTTCCGGCAACATGGATTGACCTAAATTTATCCTCTGGATTCCCTAACAGCTTACATAATAAGTGAGTATTAGACAAATCTGCCTTATAAGCAGCTTTTCCAACTCTTTGATACATTGGTAATTGGGAAAATAAATAAGCTAAGGTTTGTTCGTAATTCATTAATTTAAAACGAAAACAAAGGTCATTGTTCCTTTCTGATCTGATGGCGCATCAAGTTTCTTAGTAAACTTAGCCTCTAAAGCTGCTTCTTTTGCTTTTTTATACAGTACAGGATTAGTAGTTGTTGATCCTCTAGCTCCCGGTGTTGCTTTTACTACTTTTCCATATTTATCGACAACAATATCGACAACAACCTTTCCATCATCATCAAAATTAACAGGTTTTTTAAAGCTAACCTTTCCCCTTCCTATTAAACTAAATCCTATCCCATTACTTGGGCCAATATTAGTTCCAGTACTATTGTTATTACTATTATTATTAGAAGAGCTATTACTACTTTTGGAGTTGTTATTAGAATTATTAAGCGCATTCAATGCGTTATTTAAATTCTCACTAACTTCAGGTTCTGTCGTGGTATTATTGCTTTGAGAAGCGTTTAAGTCAACTGTTTGAGTAGTATTTTGAGTTACCGCACTTTCTTGGCTAGAATTATTCTGGGATTCACTGGATGCGCTTGAAGAATTTTCCTCTTCGGTTGGTTCTTCTTCAGAACTATCTCCTCCTCCACTATTTCCAAAATCAATCAACATAGCACCTTCATTTTCAGGAGGTGGGTCTTGGTATGGCATACCAAACTGAATAAATAGCAACAACAGTAATAAATGGACCAATATAGTTCCAATCACGCCTGACCTGCTATTTTTATCATGTATCAATTCCATTTGTTAGTGGATGTTTTAGGAAAAGTTATTCCATAAATTAATTTGGCTTAGTTGCCAAAACCAATTTCAATTTATTTCTATTTGCAATATCCATAATGATTACCACATTTTCAATTGGCACTGATTTTTCAGCCCTTAAAATAATACCTGGGTCTTCTTTGCCTTCGACAAATGCTAATAGTTGGGTCTCTATTTCTTGTTCATCGACTTCATCCTTATTCACAAAATATTTCAAATCTTCAGTAATACTGACGTTAACTGTTTGCGGGCTAGGTTTAGGATTAGATGTTGCTTTTGGCAAGAGCACTTCAAGCGCATTTGGGCTAATCAGAGTTGAAGCAATAATAAAAAATATTAGCAATAAAAATACAATGTCTGTCATACTAGACATATTAAAATTAGTGCTTACCTTATTCTTTGATCTTATTGCCATTATACTGCTGGTTCGTGTAATATATCTAAGAATTCTGTGGTTCTTGCCTCCATTATGAAAACAATTTTTTCAACTCTTGCCACAAGGGTATTGTACCCTATATAAGCAACAATACCAACTATTAAGCCCGCAACTGTTGTTACCATTGCTGTAAAAATTCCATCAGAAAGCGTTGTTAAATCAACACCACCTCCTCCAGTTGCCATTTTATGAAATACGAGTATCATTCCTATTACAGTACCAAGGAAGCCTATCATAGGAGCAGCACCTGATATAGTCGCTAAAGTCGAAAGATTCTTTTCTAATTTATTTAATTCCAATTTACCAGTAGTCTCCACGGCTGTACCAATATCACTTAAAGGCTTCCCTATTCTGGTAATTCCTTTCTCTATCATTTTAGCAATAGGTGAGGTATTTGAGCTGCATAAACTCTTTGCAGCATCAATTTTTCCATCTAAAATATTATCTTTTATTTGATTCATAAAATTCGAATCTTCTTTGCTGGCTTTTTTGATGGCTAAAAATCGTTCAATAATAATATATACTGCTAATATTGATAATACTAATAGAGTTATCATAATTATGCCCCCTCCAATACCTCCAGAACTGACCAATTCCCAGACTGTAAGAGTTTTGTCTTCAGGTACAATTGTTTCCGCAGCTGTTTCTACTACTGAATTTCCAACAGTCATTTGTAATAAAAGGTTATCCAACATTTTTTAAAATTTTACTATGCCAAGCTAAAATACGATTAAGGCTCATTGAGAATAATGAGTGCAGTTGTAATTGTAAACAGTTAAATGTTAGTTTTTATTGTATGGAATTATTACTCGGTAAGCTCTTTTTCTTTCTTTTTGAGGTTAAATCGCTTAGCAATAAAGAATTTAACATTCTGTGTTGTAGGTTTTATTTTATAATCCTGAAAATCTAGACTTCCTGTTAGTGTGTTAGAAGTTATGCCAATAAGGAAATGTTTACTGTCATACCCTAAAGCCACTCTTCCATTAAATCGACCCATAGGACTTCGTTCAATAAATTTTTCACCAGACTTGTATACTTCAAGACTCTTAGATCCAACTCCTGGTATCAATGAAATATTTATGAAAAAGTTTTTTAAAAATACAAAGGTATAGGTATATCCAAGAGAAACTCCAAAGCTTCGAGCTGTATATGCATTTATTGGTAACGAATCCTGAACTTCTGTGGGAAAATATTCAGGCACAAAAGAAGACGTGTCTCCATGCGGAAAACCACCATAATCAATATTGTAAAATCCACCCAATAAAAAACTCCCTGCGCTTTTCTTTTGAACTGCATTTCTAACATATGCAGCCTTATACGACAATTTTTTATGATTGAAAACATAATAACCACCGACACCGAAAGTAGCTGTTTTCATAGATTCTCTTTTAGGAAAAAAAGTCTCATTCCATGTTGTTAAGG
>JBFIEB010000086.1:0-9653 GCA_041603555.1 Vicingaceae bacterium | reverse complement strand
GGTTATGCGTTAAGCTGTGCATTATTTCTTGAGAGGAAATAAAAGCTCCAATAGGCATTCCACCACCCAAAGCTTTTCCTAAGGTTAAGATATCCGGTACAATACCATAATGCTCAAAAGCAAAGAATTTTCCCGTTCTTCCCATGCCCACTTGTACTTCATCAAAAATTAACAAAGCACCTGTTGTTGTACATTTTTCTCTTAAGGCTTCTATAAACTGTTGAGTTGGCTTTATTAATCCGGCATCCCCTTGTATGGTTTCAATAATTACACAAGCAGTTTGCTCAATTATTATATTCAATGACTCAATATTGTTAAATTCTATAAACTTTACATTAGGCAGTAACGGTTTAAAACTCGATTGTTTTTCTTCATTACCGGTAACACTTAAGCTTCCATGCGTGCTTCCATGGTAAGAATTTTTACAAGCAATAATTTCTTGTCTAGCAGTATAACGTTTTGCTAATTTAATAGCAGCTTCATTTGCTTCAGTACCAGAATTAACAATGTAAGAACAATTTAACGATTCGGGTAGGATAGAAGCCATGTTTTGCGCCAAATCCAACTGAGCATCTTGTATGTACTCCCCATAAACCATTACGTGTAAATGTTTATCCAACTGATTTTGTATGGCTTTAATTACTTTTGGGTGTCGGTGACCAATATTATTTACAGCTACTCCGGCAATCATATCCATGTATTTTTTACCCGATTTATCCCAAATGTAAATTCCTTCAGCTTTTTCTACATCAATCAAGTAAGGACTTTCATTCGTTTGTCCTTGCAATTTTAAGAATTGATCTATACGATTATCTAGCATTTAATTGAGTTTTACCATTGAATCTAAACTCCAAGCTTCCGCTTTTTCACTAAATAGTGGCTTGGTAGCAGCCCAAACCGATTTAAACAAATCAGAATGACGATATTTTTCTAAATATATTTCATTTCTCCAAATACTATAAGTAAAAAATATATTAGGATTATTCTTGTCACTAAGTAATTCTAAATGCTTAATACCTTCATAAGCTCTAATATGATTTTGAATCTTTTCAAAATTGGCTAAAAACTCATTTACTTTTTCAGGTTTAAAAGTCATTTTAACTATCCTAATCATGAAATTCTATAATTATAGGACTATTGTCATGTTCAAATCCAATTAGTAATTTTTTGGCATTGCCTTTATTTATTGCTATTTCTATAAATCCGGAAGAACTAAATAATGCTAATTTATCTCCCTCCTGAACAGAATTATAAGATTTACTAATCTCTTTGATGCCATATTTTCTGAAAGCAATGGTGAATGCTCTTCCTTTTCTATATTCATTAAAGGCAGACTCACTAATATTGGTAATTAAATTTCCATAATGGTCAACATAAATCACCATACCTTTTAATATATTATTTTCATATACTGCCCTAAACAATGTTTTTTCAGCAAGCTCTTTTTTTGCTGTTCCAATTACCTCTAACGTTCCGCCTCTTGCAATATGGCAAGCAGCTTTTACAAATACATCTTTTGTAGGGAAGGTAATACGGTCAGTATCTTGAGAAATGGTTAATTCAACTATTTTTTCAGGTGGATTATCAAAAATTAAAGAAAAAACTCCATTGTCAGCACCAATAAAATAATGTCCATTTGCTAAAACAGCTATGTGAGGTGTTTCAATGTCAGATTCTGAATTAACACCAATAATATGTATACTTCCTTCCGGGAAATCTTGGTAGCAGTTTCTAACCACAAAAGCAGACTTTTGAAGGTCGAAAGATGGAATTTCATGCGTAATATCAATAATAGTAGTTTCGGGTACTTCTTTTAAGATAGCACCCTTAACAGAGGCAACATAATTATCTCTTAATCCTAAATCGGTTGTTAAAGTGATGATTGCCATTTAAATAGTTAAAACTTTTCTTAAAAAGTTAATAATTAATATTGATGGTGTAAGATTTATTGTATCTAAATATTGATATTTATCGTATAAATCAAACAAGTCAAAGGTATAAATTAAAAAATTAATTATTTGAGCGAAAAGGTTATTGAAATATCGGGAGTTAATCCAGTTGAACTCTACGGTGTGAATGAAAAGAAACTAAGTGTAATCAGAGGTTATTTCCCGAAATTAAAAGTAATTGCAAGAGGAGATTTGCTCAAGGCCATTGGCGATGATAATGAAATATCATTGTTTGAACAAAAAATAGGGTTGATGATGCAACACCTAATAAAATATAAACAACTTTCTGAAAATAATATTGAAAGGCTAATGGGTGAAGATTCAACAAAAGATGATAGTAAAACGCTCAAACATGATGATGAAACTTTGGTTTTTGGAAATGGTGGCTTAATTGTAAAAGCTAAAACATCCAATCAACGAAAACTAGTAAAAGCATCAGAAAAACATGACTTAGTTTTTGCAGTCGGTCCAGCTGGAACAGGGAAAACTTATACTGCCGTAGCTTTAGCAGTTCGAGCACTTAAAAATAAAGAAGTTAGAAGAATAATTTTAACTAGACCTGCAGTAGAATCAGGCGAAAATTTAGGGTTTTTACCTGGTGATTTGAAAGAGAAACTTGATCCTTATATGCAGCCACTGTACGATGGTTTAAGAGATATGATTCCAGCAGAAAAGTTAGCGGAGATGTTGGAGTCTGGAATAATACAGATAGCTCCACTAGCTTTTATGCGAGGTAGAACATTAGATAAATCTTTCGTGATACTTGATGAAGCTCAAAATGCTACTGAAAGTCAGTTCAAAATGTTTTTAACTCGAATGGGCAAATCAGCCAAATTTATCATTACTGGAGACCCTTCTCAAATAGATTTACCAAAAAGACAGCCTTCAGGATTAATTCAAGCATTATCTGTCTTGAAGGAGGTTAAAGATATCGGCATGATAATTTTTGATGAGAATGATGTTATTAGGCATAAATTAGTTAAAGCTATCATTGGGGCTTACAAAACGGCAGAAGAGTAAATTCCATATGGACTTAATTGGTAAGTTATCTTAGTTTATATATATTTGTTTGACTACAAAACAATTTAGTATGAGTTTTAAAACAGACAAACAAGATAGTTACACTTTAATCACATTTAGTACTGATAAACTTGATGCTATTGTAGCTCCTGATTTAAAAGCAGAATTAGTTTTGGTTAGTAAGCAAGGAGCAAAAAACATTTTAATTGATTTAGAAAGTGTGAAATATTGTGATTCATCAGGCTTAAGTGCTTTATTAATAGGTCATAGACTGTGCAAAGAAGTAAAAGGATCTTTTATATTAAGTTCGATTCAACCAGCAGTAGCTAAGTTAATAGCTATTTCTCAACTAGATTCCATTTTAACTATTAAAACAACTCCGCAAGAAGCCATAGATACTCTTTTTGTAGATGATATAGAAAGAAATTTAGGGGCTGAATAAATGGGATGACTAAATTCAGTGTTTTAATACTAGGTAATGCTTCTGCCGCACCTACTTTATCTAGAAACCATACTTCTCAATTAATTAATATTAATGAACAGTATTATTTAATGGATTGTGGTGAAGGAACTCAGATTAAACTGAGAGAACATCAAATAAAACTTCAACGAATAAATCATATTTTTATAAGTCACCTTCATGGGGATCATTATCTTGGTTTAATTGGTTTGATTCAAACAATGCATTTGTTAGGGAGAACCACAGATTTAAATATCTATTGTCCTGGTAATATAAAAGAGATCATAGATGTCCATTTAAAAGCCTCAGAAAGCCATTTAAGGTATTCTATTAAATACACTACAGTAAATGATAGTAAATCCGAAATTGTTTTTGAGGATAAGAAAGTTATTGTGTCATCAATACCATTAAACCATAAAGTAGTTTGCGTGGGTTATTTATTTAAAGAAAAACAAAAACCAAGAAGAATTAACCCAGAGGCAATTGAAGAATACAAAATTCCAAAATTTAAAATAAACACATTAAAATTAGGAGAAAATTACGTGACTGATGAAGGTGAAATAATCAAAAATAGCGAGCTCACTAAAAATGCTGAACCTTCATTTTCTTATGCTTTTTGTTCTGACACAAAATATTTAGAGGAAATTATACCGATAATTAAAGGTGTAGACTTACTTTATCATGAGGCTACTTTTACTGAAGAGCATGCTGATAGAGCGATGAAAACACTTCATTCAACTGCTAAACAAGCAGCAAAAATTGCATTAAAATCTGAAGCTAAAAAGCTGATTATCGGACACTTCTCTAACCGGTACTCAGATTTAGATGTTTTATTGAACGAAGCAAAAGATGTTTTTAAAAACACAGAAATTGCTGCCCAAGGAAAAGAATTTAAAGTAGCGGAATCCCAATAAAACCAATGTTAATAGCTTGTTAATAACTATCTATAGGTAATTTAAAAGCTTATTTTAAATATGCTAAATTTGACCCCAATATTTATTAATAATTAATTTAAAATTTAAAAATTATGAACAAAGGAGAATTAGTTGATGCAATCGCTAAAGATGCAGGATTATCAAAAGCTGACGCAGGAAAAGCTTTAAATTCATTTATTACTAATGTATCTGGATCTTTGAAAAAAGGAAACAGTGTACAGTTAATCGGATTTGGAACTTTTTCAATTTCTAATAGAGCTGCAAGATCAGGTAGAAACCCTCAAACTGGAGCTACTATTCAAATTAAAGCTAAAAAAGTTGCTAAATTTAAAGCTGGAAAAGCATTAGCTGACACAGTAAGATAATTTAGAATTAGTTATAAAAAAGCCCACTCATTTGAGTGGGCTTTTTTATTGATTCCATTTATTAGTTTGATGGAGGTGGATTATTGTTATCTCCACTTTTATACACCACAGAAAAAATGAAAAGTATCATTGCTGAGGATAAAAATATTATAAAAATAGAGTATAATGATTTTACAACTAATTCCCAGACCTTGTATTGTTCAAACCAAATGCCAATAATAGCCAAGGTTGTAAAAAATAACGTGAGGATTATTAATAATATGGAAATGCCTTTTCTAAACATATGTTAAGGTTTTTGTTTAATCAAATATAGCGATAAAGTAGCTAATATTTGATTTTAAATGTTAAGGTATGTTAAATCATTTATTTAACTTAAATGTATTAGATGCCTTGTTAAAGCTAATCAAATCATTATTAAAGATTTCCTTTAGCTTATTGTTATTAATTATTTCAGTAGGGGTGAGGGCTTCTATTTTACCATCATTAATTAACCAAATTTCATCACAAATTTGCAAAGCATATTCTATCTGATGAGTCGATAAAATAATCGTTTTAGAACAGTCGTTAACCAATCCTTTTAATAATTTAAATACTTCAATTTTATTAATTAAATCTAGATGAACGGTTGGTTCATCTAAAATAATAAGGGGTGTATTTTGTGTAATTGCCCTAGCAATATTTACTTTTTGTTTTTCACCATCACTCAGCTCTTCATAATTTCTGTTAACTAAATCACTTAGATGGCATAATTCTATTGCCAGATGAATTTCTTGATAATCTTTTTCTTTATTTATACCTAACCAATTTGTATAGGGGTACCTTCCGTAAGCAATAAAGTCTTTTACATTAATTCCCCCAATAACTGCATGAGTTGTTGAAACAATACTTATTAGTTTTGATCTTTCTTTTTCCGACAAGCTTAAAATGTCAATATCTTCATACCAAAATTTACCGCTTATGCTTGGCAGCAAACCGGATATAGTTTTTAGTAGAGTAGATTTTCCTTGACCATTTCTTCCAAATACACCAATCATTCTGTTTGCTTCGGCAACCAAATTGATGTTTTCTAAAATGGGTTTATTATCATGCCCAACAGACAGAGATGATATGTTAATTTTTTTACTCAATTGAGGCTTGTGATTTTTTTATTCTTAAGAATTATCCAAATTATAAAAGGAATACCTATTAGCGAGGTTATCGAGTTAATTGGTAAACTTTGTTCCAGTCCAGGTAGCTGCGAAACTATATCTGCGATTAACAAAACGTTCATACCTAATAATATTGATAAAGGAATTAAAATTCTATGATCAGATGAGTTAGATAGCATTCTGGCCATATGAGGAATAACTATTCCTACAAAACCTATCGGGCCACAATATGCAGTGATTCCCCCTGTCAATATTGAAGTTATTAATATGATAATTATTCTTGAAGTCTTAATATTAACCCCTAAACTTTTTGCATATTCTTCGCCAAGTAAGTAAGCATTTAAATTTTTAGAAGCAACGAAAGAAAAGAACAAGCCAATAATTACAATTGGTGTTAAAAGAATAAGTTGGCTATTTGTTATCGAGCTTAAGTCTCCCATTGTCCATATTATAAAAGATTTCAATTGAATATCGTAGCTGAAATATTGAATAATTCCGATAATAGCTGTAATAGCACTTCCTATCATTATGCCAAGGATTAATACAGTCATGATATCTTTTAACTTGTTAATAATGGAAAGCAACATTCCTAATACTGCAAACGATCCTAAAGTAGAAGAAATAATAAGCCCAGAATCAGTTGATAAAGAAATTCCTGAGTTAGAAATTCCTAAAAAACTTAATCCCATAATAAATATGGCAACGCCTAATCCAGCGCCAGAACTTATACCTAATATGTAAGGGCCTGCTAATGGGTTTCTAAAAAGTGTTTGCATTTGCAAGCCACATACTGAAAGTGCTCCACCACATAATAAAGCAGCAATTGCTTTCGGCAACCTAGATTCTAAAATAATAATCCCCCAACTTTCTTTTTCAGGTGTGTTATTTAATACAATAGAAAGTATATTTTTAAAGGGAATATGAACCGAACCTAAAAAGAGATCTAAACTAAAAAATAGTATGGTACTAATTGTAAGAAATAGTATTGAATAGGCTAGTTTATTTGATTTGAGTAGCTTCATTAATCAAAACAAATGTAATTTTTTAAGGTCGAATTACGAGTATAGTTTACTAACTATTTAATGTGAAAACTTAGTTAAACAAATTGTTTTTATCGTAGTAAGAATATTTATCTTTGTTCCATAAATTAAGAAAAAGTCAATCATGGCAGATTTATTTGAAAAAATAAAAGAAAATAGAGGTCCTTTAGGAAAATATGCTAAAGAGGCTCATGGTTATTTTGCTTTCCCAAAGCTAGAAGGTGAGTTAAATAATAAAATGATGTTTAGAGGAAAAGAAGTCCTTCAATGGAGTTTGAATAATTACTTGGGCTTGGGGAATCATCCGGAAATTAGAAAGGTTGATGAAGAGGCTTCTAGAGAGTGGGGATTAGCTTATCCAATGGGAGCGAGAATGATGTCAGGAAATACAAACTATCATGAACAACTGGAAGAAGAATTAGCTGAATTTGAAAATAAAGAGGCTGCTATTCTTTTGAATTTTGGGTATCAAGGAATGGTTTCCGCAATTGATTCTTTATTAGACAGAAACGATGTTGTTGTTTACGATGCTGAATCACATGCTTGTATTTTAGACGGTTTAAGATTACATCAAGGGAAAAGATTTGTATATCAGCATAATGATATTGAAAGCCTTGAAAAAATGCTAGAAAAAGCTACTAGAATAATTGAAAAAACAAAAGGGGCTATTTTGGTGATTACTGAAGGAGTTTTTGGTATGTCCGGTAATCAAGGAGATTTAAAATCGATTGTTAAATTAAAAGATAAATATTCATTCCGACTGTTTGTTGATGACGCCCATGGTTTTGGTACTATGGGAAATACTGGAGCTGGAACAGGGGAGAAGCAGGGTTGCCAAGATGGTGTTGATCTATATTTTGGAACTTTTGCAAAGGCTATGGCTAGTATCGGTGGCTTTATTGCCTCTAATGAAGATGTTGTTGATTATTTGAGGTATAATATGCGCTCACAAGTGTACGCTAAATCATTACCAATGCCATTAGTAATAGGCAATTTAAAGCGTTTAGAAATGCTTAAAAATAGCCCTGAGATAAGGGAAAAATTATGGGTGGTGGCTAATGCTTTACAAAAAGGACTTAGAGAAAATGGATTTAATCTTGGTAGTACATCAACTCAAGTAACTCCTGTTATTCTGGATGGAGACATTCCTGAAGCCACTAACTTAACGGTTGACTTAAGAGAAAATTACAATTTATTTTGCTCTATTGTTGTTTATCCGGTTGTTCCAAAAGGGATAATTATGTTACGTTTAATTCCTACGGCAATGCACACTTTAGAAGATGTAGAGTATACTGTGAATACGTTTAAATTAGTAAAAGAGAAATTGAAAAATGGAGAATACAAATCAGAAACGGTAGCTTCATTTTAAATAAAAGTTTTGAAACAGTTATTCCTTTTAAAGCGTAAATACGGCAAGTGCAAACCCCAGAATCACAATCACAAATTTCTTTAAATCAAATTTATGTCCATCACTGGATTCAAATAAAATGGTTGTTGAAATATGTAAAAATATACCAACAGCCAATGCTAGAATAATACGACTGTTTTCTAAAAAAGGTAAAATGTGGTTTCCTGCTAAATATAGTCCTAACGGTGCAGATACAGCAAAAATTAGTAATGCTATTATAAAAGTAATTTTTGAAATATTTTTTGCCAATATCATTGTACTCAAAACAATGGCTATAGGAATTTTATGTATAACTATTCCAACAAGAAGGGAATTGCTATGGTCAAAATGGTTGTGATCGCCATTTACTAATGCCATTCCTTCAATAAATGAATGAAGACATAAACTAATAAATATAGCAAAAGGGAAAACAGCTATGTCTTTATTGTGAACATGAAAATGACCATGCTCAATACCATCAGAAAAAAATTCTAGAAGTAACTGAATTAAGAATCCTACTAATATAAAAACCCCAATCTTTTCGTTATAATCACTGAAAATTTCAGGCATTAAATGCAAAACACAAATAGCCAACAAAAATGCTCCACTAAAGGAAATTAAGAATTTTAGATTTTTAGAGAATTTAAGTTTAAATAAAACAACAGCAAGTCCGCTTAAAAATGCAGATGAAAATAAGATTGTATTTACCACTAATTCATTCATTTTTTCCTAACAATTAATATTAGTCTATCTGAGTTATTTAAATCAAAAGGATTTAGCTCATAATCTCCAAAAGTAGTTTCTATTTCTAAGTTTGAGGCTGTAAAGTATGATTTAAAATCATCTAATGAAATGGCTTTCACTTTTTCTTGGTACTGATATTCTATGCCTTTATCAGAAAATTCAATGTCTTTTATAATAAAACCATTGTTGTAATTTCTGTTTATTTTGAAAGTAATTCCCTCAATTACCTTAGAGTCACTTTTATTTAATGAATGAATCACTTTATTACAATTCATAAAATCTACTATTAAAACTCCATTTTTCGTTAAGCTTTCTGCTATTGCATTAATTGCATGTTGATTGTCCCTATTATCCTCAAAATAACCAAAACTAGTAAACAAGTTAAAAACATAATTGTAATGATTAATCTTTAATGGAAATCTAATGTCATTAACATAAAATTTTAAGTTGCTACCCTCAAACACTTTAGCATCTTTTATACTGCTTTTAGAAAGGTCAAATCCGTCAACCGTATAACCTAATCTATTTAGGTAAATTGAATGTCTTCCCTTGCCACAAGCTGCATCTAAAAAAAAGCTATTTTTTGAAGGATTTAAGTGATGAAT
>JBFIEB010000085.1:0-9682 GCA_041603555.1 Vicingaceae bacterium | reverse complement strand
TTGATAATAGCGAATTCCCAGAATTAATTGATACTGCAGCGGAAAAGTTGGAAATAATTGAACAACAAGAAGCTTCACAAAGAATTATTGAAGAAGAACCTGAAATTGATTTAGACCTTTTTAATGACGCTGACTTAGAAGAATTATTTAATGAAGAAGAGGAAATTATAGAAGAGGAAATCCCTAAATCAAAAACTAAAAAGAAAGATGAAAAGCCTTTAAATGAATTAGAAAATACCCTTAAAGATGATTAGTTCGAAATACATATCAGCTGGCTTAATAAATTATTTGTTACTGCCAACATTTTTATTTATAGCTGTAATTGGATTATCACAAACTAATCCTTCTGTAGATTCTACCACTATTATAACTGAAAGTGAGTTTAACCCATTTTTAAAGGATGCTTTTAAGATAAAAGCAAATCCTAGCATTAAGGACACCAATAAAATTATACCCCAATTAACATACAGTTTCTTAGACAAACAAATGCCAGTAGGCTTTAAATTAGACCCTATTGCACCAGCCAAAATAAAAGGAGAACCACTAACTAAGTTATATCATGGCTATGCAAAACTTGGCTTTGGAAGTAACTCTACACCATTGTTAGAACTTTATTATAACGCAAAACGTTCTAAAAATTTCTCGTATGGATTTTCTGGTAAACACTTTTCCTCCAGTGGGATTTCAGGAAATGATTATAGCGGTTTTAGTGATAACGAACTTGGTGTTTTTGGTAAGCGATTTCTCAAAAAATTTACATTATATAGTAAACTTGATTATACCAGAAATGTAAATCATTATTATGGATTTCCGGAGGACAATATAATTACTAACTTAGACGCTGATCAAGTCAAACAAGAGCTGGATAAGTTCAGTGTAACTTTTGGGTTAACAAGAAATTTTACTGATACTAGTCAATTTGATTATAATTTTGATATTGATTTTTATAATATCAATGATCTGTTTCAGGTTTCAGAAAACCATTTTGAAATTGATGGTAAATTAAGCAAGTACCATAAAAATGAATTATATGCTATTGGAGTAGAAATGAATTACAATAAGCTAGTTAACTCATTGAATCAAGAAAACAATTTAGTACTCGGTTTAAATCCACACATCAGCACAACTGCAGATAAATGGCAGTTTCAAGTTGGCATAGGTCTATATCTAAATTCTTATCCTGATACTAAGTTCCATTTTTACCCGAAAGCGGAATTTAAATACAATGTTGTTGAACACATTATTATTCCGTATGTAGGCATTAAAGGTGGTTTAATAAGTAATAATTTAAATAATTTCTATCAAGAAAATCCTTTTATAAATACCCAATTATTGGTTACTCAAAACAGCAATCAGAAGTATGACATATACGGAGGGATTAGAGGAAGTTTAAGTTCTAAAATAACTTTTAATACCAGCTTTAGTCTTCAAAAAATAGAAGGAATGCCGATGTATATTAAAGATTTTAATGACTTGGAAAATCAATTTATTTTAGCTTATGATACCGTAAATTTTTCTAAGATAACAGGTGAATTGGCCTATCAAAAACTGGAGAAGTTTAAAATCTTATTGGGTGGTAATTTTTACAATTACAATCCAAAAAATGAAATTAAAGCTTGGCACCATCCGGATCTTAAAATATCGTTATCAGGTATTTATGACCTAAGTAATAAAATTGTTTTAAGAGCAGATATTTATCATTTTAGCAAACAATTTGCTAAAACATTAAGTGTCCTTACAACCAATACCACAATTACAACAACTGAAAGTTCAAAAGAATTGGATGGTATTTTTGATTTCAATCTAAGCATAGAGTATCGATACACTAAAAAACTATCTGCATTTATTCAATTCAACAACATTGCTTCTGCACCTTATAAAAGATGGGATGACTACCCCACACAAAAATTTGGAATATTAGGTGGGCTGACTTATTCCTTTTAGCTCTTTTTACGCTTTTCTTTCTCTTTCTTCTTTTTTTCTTTATCGTAATCTAATTTTCCACCCCAATAACGCATTTGTTGTAATGTCCAACTTATTCTACCATTTAAAAAGGAGCTAGGTCGCTTGGCATTATATTTTAAAGGACTTGGCAAAATAACAGTAATAGTAGCTGCTTGCTGTTTACTTATTTTCAGTGCTGACTTATTAAAATATTCTTTTGAAGCAGCTTCAGCACCATATATCCCATCTCCCATCTCAATAACATTTAAATAAACCTCCATAATTCGTTGCTTACTCCAAATTGTTTCAACTAAAAAAGTAAAATAAACTTCAAATCCTTTTCTTATCCAGCTTCTACCTGGCCATAAAAAAACATTTTTAGCAGTTTGTTGGCTAATAGTGCTTGCCCCTCTTTTCCGTTTATTTTTCTTATTATGTTTCATTGCCTTTTTAATAGCACCGAAATCAAATCCATGATGTTTTAAATAATTCTGATCTTCAGAACAAACAACTGCCAGTTGTAAATCAGGTGAAATTTCTTCTAATGGCTTCCATGTTTTTTTTAGTTTCATTTCTTTACCATCACTTTTATGCTCTATGCAACGAATAACCATCAATGGTGTTATAGGAATAGGAACCCATTTAAATAAGATCACTAAAGCTATACTGATCGCTATAAACCACAGGGAAATTTTAAGACCAATTTTCCAAACTCGATAAAGGATTTTTTTCATTTGTAGAGAGCTAACTTAAGTTAGCCGGTACAAATTTATAATAAAATAATATTATTAATTCCCCCTTTTTTATCCTTGTCATTTTCATACTTTTGCTGCTTTATTTTTTGAATGAAATTTAGCAAAGAAAAACAACTCAGATATGATAGCGCTTATTTAAAAATGGCGTTAGAATGGGCAAAACTTTCTCATTGCAATAGAAAACAAGTTGGAGCATTAATCGTTAAAGATAAAATGATTATTTCTGATGGCTACAATGGTACACCAACGGGTTACGATAATTTGTGTGAAGATGAATTCGGAGAAACACATTGGTACGTTTTACATGCTGAAGCAAACGCCCTAACTAAAATTGCTAAATCAAATCATAATGCGAATGAAGCAACATTATACATCACATTATCACCATGTAGAGAATGCAGTAAACTAATTTTGCAAGCTGGGATTAAACGTGTGGTTTATCTAAATGGTTATAAAGATACGTCAGGAATTGATTTCTTAGCAGCATCTGGAATAGAAGTAACTCAAATAGAGAATCTTTCATAGAATGAGTAAAAACAAAGCACTTATATTTATTTTTCTTCCATTAATTATTGCTGGATGCATTGCAGTTGGTATTTATTTAGGGGCATTTTTAACGCCTTCTGATATCAATAATAAATCATTACTTTTTCCTCAAACCAAGCGCTTTAATACAGCAACTAAGCTTAATGAAATTTTAAATTTTATTGAAGATGCTTATGTTGATTCCGTTAATAAAAAAGATCTAACCGAACGTTCCATAGCATCTATGCTTACAACATTAGACCCTCATTCTTTCTACATACCCGCTAAAGATTTTGATGGAATGAATGATCCATTAGAAGGTAATTTTGAAGGAATAGGCGTAGAATTTAGAATAACTGATGATACCATTATGGTTATTTCTCCAGTTGTAAATGGTCCGTCAGATAAATTAGGAATAATAGCTGGTGACAGAATTATTAAGGTCAATGCAAAAAATGTTGCAGGTGTGGGGATAACAAATGAACAAGTGATTAAATTGCTTAAAGGACCAAGGGGTACAAAAGTAGCTGTTGAAATCGCGAGACAAGGATCTAAAAAAAGAAAACATTTTACCATTACGAGAGACGAAATACCAATTTATAGTATCGATGCACCTTATATGATTAAGAATGATATTGGTTATTTAAGAATTACTCGTTTTGCAAAAACTACTTATTCTGAGTTTATGGAAGCTACCCAAAAGTTAAAGAAACAGGGAATGAAAAGACTCATTATTGACTTAAGAAGTAATGGTGGCGGTGTTTTACAATCCGCAACTAAAATTGCGGATGAAATTCTTCCAAAAAATAAAATGATAGTATATACCGATGGCCGAAAAAGAACACGAGATGAGTATTTTTCGACTGATCAAGGAACACTTGAAACTTGCGACATTATTATTTTAATTAATGAAAATTCAGCTTCAGCTAGTGAAATTCTTGCTGGAGCAATTCAAGATAATGATAGGGGTACAATTATAGGCAGGCGCTCTTTTGGAAAAGGTTTAGTACAAGAGCAAGTTTCATGGCCAGATGGTTCTGCATTAAGGCTAGTTGTCGCAAGATATTATACCCCAACCGGTAGGTGTATTCAAAAACCTTATGACGTGGGCATTGAACAATATGAAGCTGAGGCTTATAATAGATATGGGAATGGTGAATTATTATCAGTAGATAGCATTCATTTTCCTGATTCATTAAAGTTTTACACTCCCGAAGGAAAAGTAGTTTATGGAGGTGGTGGAATAATGCCAGATATTTTTGTACCATTAGATACTATTGGTGGTACTTCATACCTATATGAACTAAGGTATAGAGGGTTAATTCAAGAATTCGCCTTAAACCATGTAGATAAAAATCGAAAAATATTAATGGAAAAATATAAAGATGCCGTTATTTTTAAAAATCAATTTAAGGTAAATAATGATCTTTTTAACAGCATTATAAAATTTGCTGACGAAAATGAGGTGGAAAGGAATTTACAAGAGATAATTACTTCAAAAGAATTAATCTCAAGAGGCTTAAAAGCCGCAATAAGTAGAAACCTTTATAATGATTTTGGTTATTATGTAATTATTAATGAATACGACAAAACTGTTCAAAAAGCGGTGAATAGCTTTAAGTAAAGTTTAATGAAAAAGGACATTAACCCCTCTATAATAGAAAATGTTTCTGTTGCCATTGTCAAAGAAAAAAATGAACTTCATGAAGATAGTTGGAATGTTTATTTAATTAATCAAAAAGAGGCTACGATTGAAAATGTTTTAGTTTCATCTAAAGGGTATATGACAGATTTAAAAGGAAATGAAACTAAAACTTCTTCCCTAAGACACTCATTAGGAAACATTGAGCCTAACTCATATACCTTAATTGAGCCGATAATTGAAAATGTATTTGCACTTCATAACGAATATTGGGTAAGTTTTTTTCTAAACAATGAAATGCTCGATAAAAAATATATTTTTTTGGCAGAAACCATTAAGGAGGAAAATCTAATTAATATTCCGCTAATAAATAAACCTGGGGTAATGATTAAATAACCTGATAAAATCAGCAATAAATTAAGTCCAAAATTGTAACTTGCTTCTTATTACTAAATTTTTATGTTAGATGTTGGATAAAATTAATCTCGAAAAAATACTTTTCCTAGACATTGAAACCGTAGCTCAGAGCCCAGAATTTTCACAATTAGATGAAGACTTTAAAAAACATTGGGAACAAAAATCTCGATTTATTTCTAAAGATGAGGAAACACCTGAAGAAGTTTATAATAGAGCTGGAATTTATGCCGAATTTGGAAAAATTGTATGCATCTCTGTTGGTTTCATATTAATAGAAAACGGTATTAACAAGTTGAGATTGAAATCGTTTTATAATGATGACGAAAAAGAATTACTGATAGCGTTTTTCGAATTATTAAATAAACACTACAATAATCCAGATTTCCTTCTTTGCGCTCACAACGGTAAAGAATTTGATTTTCCGTATATAGCCAGAAGAGCATTAATTAATGGTATAAAAATTCCATCCATACTCGATTTGGCGGGCAAAAAGCCATGGGAAGTTCCTCATTTAGATACGCTACAATTATGGAAGTTTGGTGATTATAAAAATTATACCTCGTTAAACCTTTTAACTTCTATTTTTAATATACCTACTCCTAAGGATGATATTGATGGTAGTATGGTAAATGAAGTTTATTGGAAAGATAAAGATTTAGAAAGAATAGCAAATTACTGCCAAAAAGATGTTGTAGCATTAACTCAACTTTTTTTAAGATTTAGAAATGAAAATTTAGTTGATTCAGAAAATATTATCATCACATAAGTTATGAAAAAACTAGTCAGCAAAATAATTTTAATCTTAATCATTTGCTCGTCTTATTCGTGTAAAAACAATAAAAGCCCCTATTTCGATAGTATTTTAAAATCAGAAAATGGCCAATTCAGAGGAGTGGAAATTGGCTGCTCCATTGAAGCCGTTAAAGCTATCGAAGACAGTAATTTTTTAAAAGACCAAATGGATGATTATTTACATTATGATTACGAAATAGATATGGGGAACGGATATACAGTAAGTTATGATTTTTCTCAAGAAAATGAGTTATATGAAATCGAGTTAGCTGTTTATTTAGATGTTATTGAAGATGCCTCCGTATTATTTAATAATTTACAAG
This sequence comes from Vicingaceae bacterium, assembly GCA_041603555.1. GTDB lineage: Bacteria > Bacteroidota > Bacteroidia > Flavobacteriales_E > Vicingaceae. The sequence goes on along the minus strand of JBFIEB010000085.1, from coordinate 3,284 downwards.
AGCACTACAATAAAAAGTATAAAATTGGAAAAAAAGAAGATGACGGTTACATGACTTGGCACACTCATTCAAGTATTACTGAAAACAAAATTGCTATTTCAATGATTAATGACAGCGAAGAATATGGCTATTTAACGGTTTTAATTCGAGACCTAGATTATTAGTTTATAGACAGTTAACCAACTTTTATCCATTATAAACAGCAAATGGTCTAAATTGGGCTTAGGTAATTTCTTAATTACTTGCTTTCTTTTTTTAGAAAGTGTAATTTTATTGCCCTTTCAAGATGATAATTTTAGTATGAGTAGTAGGACATTATTAGAAATAAAAAATTTAGTCACAGAGTTTCATACTGAAGAAGAGACTGTTAAAGCTGTTAATGATATTTCCTTTACCTTAAACAAAGGAGAAACTATTGGAATAGTAGGAGAGTCTGGCTCAGGAAAATCTGTTACTTCTTTATCTGTTATGCGGTTAATTCCTGACCCTCCCGGGAAAATAGCTAGCGGACAAATACTTTTTCATACTAAAAATGGGGTAGTTGATTTAGTTCAATCAACAGAAAAGGAAATGAGAACTTATAGGGGAAATGAAATAGCTATGATATTTCAAGAGCCTATGACCTCTTTAAACCCTGTTTATACTTGTGGAGATCAAGTTGCCGAAGCCATCGAGCTTCATCAAAAAATTAAAAAGAGAGATTCTAGAGCAAAAACTATTGAACTATTTAAAAAAGTTCAGTTGCCTAGACCTGAAGATATTTTTGATTCTTATCCTCACCAAATATCTGGTGGACAGAAACAGAGAGTAATGATTGCAATGGCAATGTCCTGTAATCCCTCTATTTTAATAGCAGATGAACCAACTACCGCATTAGATGTTACGGTTCAAAAAACTATCCTTGAGTTGATGATGAAATTACAGCAAGAGGAGGATATGGGTATTTTATTTATCACTCATGATTTAGGGGTAATTGCAGAGTTGGCTGATAAGGTAGTTGTAATGTACAAAGGTAAAATTGTTGAGCAAGGCAACGTAATGGATATATTTACCAATCCTCAACATCCCTATACTAAAGGCTTACTTGCCTGTAGACCACCATTAAACAGAAGATTACAATGGTTACCAACTGTTTCGGATTTTATGACTATTGATCCGAACAATGTGATGCATGAAACCAATAAATCAGTTGAAGAGGTTACCAATAGTCTGGTTGTTACAGCTGCAGAGACTGCAAAAAAACATGAAACCTTATATAAGCAAGAACCTATTTTAAAAATTAATAATCTTAAAACCTATTTTCCTATAAACAAAGGAATATTCGGAAAAGCAAAAGATTACGTAAAAGCAGTTGATGATGCTACTTTTGAAGTTTATCCAGGTGAAACACTAGGTTTAGTTGGTGAATCTGGTTGTGGAAAAACAACTTTAGGAAGAACCATTTTAAAATTAGTTGAGCCAACAGAAGGTAGAATTGTATTTGAAGGAAACGACTTAACCGAATTAGGAACGAAAGAAATGAGGAAATATCGTAAGGAAATGCAAATCATTTTTCAAGATCCTTACTCATCTCTTAATCCACGAATAACTATTGGCGAAGCTATAATGGAGCCTATGAGGGTCCACGGATTATATAAAAACGACAAAGAGCGTAAAAGAAAAGTAATAGAACTCCTAGAAAGAGTAAGTTTATTAGAACCCCACTTTTATCGTTATCCACATGAGTTTTCAGGAGGACAGCGCCAACGAATTTGTATAGCCCGAGCACTTGCACTAAATCCTAAATTTATTATTTGTGATGAATCAGTTTCAGCTCTTGATGTTTCGGTTCAAGCACAAGTATTGAATTTGTTAAATGAATTAAAAGCTGAATTTAATTTCACTTACATCTTTATCTCCCATGATTTATCAGTTGTTAAATTCATGAGTGATAGAATGATAGTAATGCAAGACGGTAAAATTGTTGAATTAGGCTTAGCAGACGAAATTTATGCAAATCCTAAAACTGAATATACTAAAGAGCTAATAGATGCCATCCCTAAGGGGGAAATAGAAGACATTAAAGCTTCCCTTGCAAAAAAAAAGGACTATAGCATAGAATTAGCTTAATTCCTTAATATGGCAAAAATTAAAGTAAAAACAGCCTTTTTTTGCCAAAGTTGTGGCTCTCAATATCCCAAATGGATTGGCAAATGCACCTCTTGTAACGAATGGAACACTATTGTAGAAGAAGTCGTTAGCAAACCTAATTCAAATGATGTTTCAGCTACATTTAAGACAAATAGAACAAGCAAACCCCAACAATTAGACAACATTGAGCTTTCTGATATTCATCGATTAAAATTACCTGGCACAGAGTTAAATAGAGTTCTTGGTGGTGGTTTGGTTCCCGGCTCTTTAATTTTATTTGGTGGCGATCCAGGAATAGGAAAATCTACATTAATGCTCCAAATGTCATTACGATTAAAGGGCAAAAAAATTCTTTATGTAACCGGTGAGGAAAGTGAGCAGCAAACAAAAATGCGTGCTGACAGAATAGGAAACAAAAATCCAGATTGTTATATCTTAACCGAAACATCAACACAAAATATATTTCACCATATTAAAGAGCTGGAACCAGAAGTATTAGTAATTGATTCCATTCAAACATTACATACAGCAACAATTGATTCTTCACCCGGAAGTATATCTCAAGTAAGAGAATGTACATCAGAGCTAATGCGCTATGCAAAAGAAACCAATACACCAGTATTTTTAATTGGACACATTACCAAAGATGGGCATATTGCAGGTCCAAAAATATTGGAACACATGGTAGATGTGGTGCTTCAATTTGAAGGAGATAGAAACCATATTTATCGCTTATTGCGTTCTATTAAAAACAGATTTGGATCTACCAATGAATTAGGAATTTACGAAATGCACGGAGCAGGATTACGAGAGGTGGACAATCCTTCTGAAATACTAATTAGTAATAAAAATGAGCAACTTAGTGGAACTGCAATTGGAGCTACTATGGAAGGTAATAGACCGCTACTAATAGAAATACAAGCATTAGTGAGTACTGCTGCTTATGGAACACCTCAGCGTTCTACCACAGGGTTTGATGGAAAGAGATTAAACATGTTGCTAGCCGTTTTAGAAAAACGTTGTGGTTTTAAATTAGGAGCTAAAGATGTTTTCTTAAACATTGCTGGAGGATTAAAAGTGAACGACCCATCGATTGATTTAGCTGTTATTAGTGCCATTTTATCTTCCGGTGAAGATATTCACATCCCCTCAAC
>JBFIEB010000084.1:0-9696 GCA_041603555.1 Vicingaceae bacterium | reverse complement strand
GAAGGAAGAATCGATACAAGTAAAGGAAGAAAAGAAAGAAAAAATATGGAATAAAATTTTTAAAAAGAGAAAGAAGAAGCACATAGAAGAAGAGGAGCCAGTAGAAACTGTTGAAGAGATACCGGAAATCAAGAAAGAGGAACCTATCGAAAAAAATTCGAAAAGCCCGATAAAGCCTATCAAAACTGTTTCTAAGTACGAACATAAAAAAGTATATGCCCTACAGTCAATTAGTCATAAATACAACAAGGTAGTAGGAATAGAAGGAAAGGCTAAGCAATTATTGCAATATAATGACATGCTACTTGTTGCTGCTAATACAGGACTATATCAAATATCTGATTTCAAAGCAACTCAGATTATAGCGGATAAATACATCAATTTTATATATGAATCTAAAGTGAATCTAAATAAGTTTTATGTAGGTACTACCGAAGGATTATTTGTTGTGATAAACATTGATGATGAATGGATAATTGAAGATAAATTAAATGACTTTAAAGAAAATATTTATTCCGTTTTAGAATTAGATAAAAATAATTTGTGGGTAGGTTGCGAAAATGTAGCGTATAATATTCTGTTTGATAATGCAGGCTATCCAGTAAACATTAAACCTTATACGTTTAAAACAGATTTTACAGAAAGAATATTGGTAAGAAGTGTTTTTAATATCCCATACTTTTTTCTTTCAACAGGGTTGTACAGTTATAATGAGAAAAAAGATTCAATTGTATTCAACACGAATACGAATAAAGGGTTTACTGGACAATCGAAATACATTTTTTCTCAGAAAAACATAACCTGGGTTTTTAATGAATTCAAATGGGTGAGTTTGCATGAACTTTCTCAATACTCTAATCTACCTGAAGAATTTTTAGAATTGTTTGATAATGTGAGTAACATCTACGTTGACTCAAAAAGTAATATATGGATTATCGACAACAATAATTCTATTTATAAAATATTAAACATAAAGAAAGATTATGAAGAAATTTTTGATGTTTACCTAAATTTTATCGTTGGTAAAAATGGTAATTTATTACCATTAGATAACCTCGAATTAGGATCCAATGATAATTCATTAAATTTTAATATTTCTGCTCCTTATTTTGTAAAATCGAATGCGATTACATTTCAATACTATATAGAAGGACTTAGGAATGATTGGTCTGTTTGGAGTAAAAATCACTACATTGATTTACCATATATACCAGATGGAGACTTTGTATTACACATCAAAGCAAGAAACATTTTAGGAAAAGAAACGGCAGCAAAATCATTCAAATTTTCGATAGAGGCACCATATTATAAGAAGTGGTGGTTCTATTTTGCTTGCTTGTTTGTTGTGGTGCTTTTTTTCTGGGGAATAATTAGATTAAGGGAAAGACAGTTAAGAAGACAACAAAAGGTATTGGAAGACAAAATTAATGTAAGAACAGAACAGTTAGAAAAAGAAAAAGAAAAAACAGAAGACCTATTATTAAACATACTACCAAAAGAAACAGCGGAAGAGTTAAAGAAACATGGTAAAGCTAAAGCAAGGCATTATGATTATGCTTCTGTGTTGTTTACTGATTTTAAAGGATTTACCTTTTTAGCAGAAAAATTAACTTCTGCTGATTTGGTAAAAGAAATTGATTATTGCTTCTCTCAATTTGATGACATTGTAGAAAAATATCGAGTAGAAAAAATTAAGACCATTGGAGATGCTTATATGTGTGCTGCTGGTCTTCCTAAGGAAGATTCAAACAATCCAATTCTTATCACATTAGCCGGATTAGAAATAGCTCGTTTTATGGTGAGCCATATTGAGGATCGAAAGAAAAATAGCTTACCTTACTTTGAACTTAGAATAGGGGTGCATACGGGCGATTTAATTGCAGGGGTTGTTGGTAAGAAAAAGTTTGCTTATGATATTTGGGGTGATACGGTTAATACTGCTTCTCGAATTGAATCCAGCGGAGAACATGGGATGGTAAATGTATCTGAAGTGACTTATAAAGTAATACAAGATTATTTTGAATGTGAGTTTAGAGGTAAAATTGAAGCAAAAAATAAAGGTAAAATAGCCATGTATTTTGTGCAGCGAATTAAAGCAAAATATGCGGAAGATGAAGAAGGTAGAATACCGAATGCGTTATTCAGAAAAAAATTAAATTTATGATGGTAGATTTTAAAGAATCTAAAAAATACGTTTTAGAAAGATTGGAGCAAGAGTTAGCTCCAAATCTTTATTACCATGGCATACACCATACTATGGATGTGTATGAAGCTTCTATTAAATTATGTGAATCGGAAGGCTTAACCCAAGAAGAGAAAATTTTGGTCAATACCGCTGCGTTGTATCATGATGCAGGATTTTTGTTTCAGTACGATCAAAATGAGGCTTTGGCGGTTAAATTAATTAAAGAGGTATTACCTTCTTTTGGATATTCTAATGGACAAATTAAAACCATAGGAAGCATAATTTTAACCACTAGATTAAAATCTACACCTAAAACTTTATTGGAAAAAATAATGAGTGATGCTGATTATGACTATTTGGGAGGAAAGAATATAGAGCATATTGCTGACACACTCTATAGAGAGCTAAGTGAATACGGATATAAATTTTCTCAATTAGAATGGAATGCGATGCAAATCAAGTTCTTAGAAAAACATCGATACTATACAGAATCTTCTATTACATTACGAAGACCGAGTAAGCTCGAATACTATAATTATTTAAAAAGCCTGTAATAGAAATTACAGGCTTTTTGATTTTTTATGCGGTTTACTTACTATTTAAATAAAGAGAAAGTTCCTTTATGAATTTTTTCAGTTTTATCCCCTAACTCAAGTATAAAGAAGTAAGTTCCATCAGGAAATTCACTGCCATCCCAATCGTTTTGATAACCAGCTTTTCTATACAATTCTTGTCCCCATCTGTTTAAAATAACCAAATTATTGTTAGGGAAATACTCTAGATTCTCAAATACCAATAAATCGTTCTGGCCATCTCCATTGGGTGTAATTACATTAGGCACAATAATTTCACAAGCTATTATTTCTATATTAACAGCACTTATCTCTGTTTGATCGCATTGATCTGTAACAACCAGATTTATCAAAGTATTTACGGGTAAGTCATTAGGAAAATTTAATGGGTTTCCACTATAATTGTTAGTTCCCTCTGTCCAACTATAAGTGTAAGGGGATCTTCCGTCATTGGCTACCGCAGAAATTATTAATTCATCACCAACACAAACCGATTGAACTGGAGGTATGGTAACAGTCATAGGGGTATAACTCCCATTTATATATACGGTATCAAACATGGTTATGGTATTGCAGAGATCAACCATTTGAACATAATAGGATGTTATTCCATTGGTGGCTACTACAGTAATGGTAGAATCGTTAATTGGTCCAGGAAACCATTGATAGGTATAGCCTGGTTGTCCACCACCACCTGCAGCATTTAGTATAACTGTATCTCCTGGGCAGACGAGTGTATCCTCATTTACTGTCAAAGTAAGCGGAGGTATAGCTAATGTGACTATGACGGTATCCTCAATAGTTAACAAATTACAGCTATCGGTTATACTGACATAGAAGGTGTCGGTTTGGAGCCCGGAGACGGTAACTGTATCATTATTTCCACCAAAGGGTATTCCGCTTGAATTAGTCCATACATAACTGAATGGAGGGGCAGCTCCAGCACCCCATGCATATATTTGCATGGATGATAAAGGACATTGCAATGTAGTGTCAGGAGCAAAAGTTAACATATCAGGTAAATCTAAAATATAGAGGATTCCAATGGATATGTTGGTATCCCCACAGGCATTTATTGTAAAAACTGTAATAATGATAGTATCTGTTCCTTCAGCTAGTGCATCCGCAATAGCCGTAATCGTTAAACTTGTAGTATCAGAACCTGGTTGGAAAATTACGCTATCGGCTATTTGATTATAATCAACACCATTAATTGCATTACCTCCAATATTGAAATGGACTACATATGTTCCAACAGTATCTGGTCTTGTAAAATTCAATACAGCACCAGCACAGCCTTCAATAATAGAAGAATCTCCAGTAACGGTGGTTACGTTAACCTGAACTAACTCATCAGAAGTAAAACTACCAGCTTCTAAGAAAACTCCAGTATCCAAAAAGTCATCAGAGCAATCCGCAATGGCAATTTTAAAGTGATATAAATCACCACATTGTACAGGATAAACGATATTAATTTTAGTAGTAAATCCATTAAATTCATGACTTTGCTCCGTGGTGTTGCTGATATAATATTGTGCATTTAAACCTGGGTGGATAGAGCTAATGGTAATAGGAATAGTGGTACTTGGTACTTGAGCAATATTAACTGCACCATTTGGAAATGCAGGTGGTGAGACAAATGGACCAGTAATACCAGGTCCGCTAATTAAGAATGCAAAAATATCGTTATAAACAGAATTGATATAAGTTGTATATTCTTCAGATGCGAATACAAAATTAAATTTTATAGAATCTCCAATAGGTGTAAAATCAAATTCAAGAATGGCAACATCTTCAGTAGAAGAAATAGCTGCTGCTGAAGGGTTTGATGTAACCGATTGAGCTATGGTTAATAAATCATTATCACCAGGGCCACCAAATGTTCCAGTGTTTGGTTGGTTACCTCCAGGAGGAATGTCATTAATATCTCCTGATGAAAGAACAATACCTGAATCAATTCCCAGAGCAGGACTTCCATTTAACCCACCTTGGAAAAACCCTATTTGTACGGGTTGTCCTGCAAAAGTGATGTTGGAAGCTTGAACTCCACTTCCAAGTAAAACGGTGTTCACTAAGTATGCAGCAGTATTGTATGGAGCATTTGCACTAACTGTTACTTGTGCTTGGCTATCAATAAAAAGTAGTGATAGTAATACTGGCAGAATTATTTTTTTCATCTTAATAGGATTTTAGTTTTGCTTAACCTAAGTTAAGACTCCTTAATTAATCAATTGGTTGCGTGAAAATATAAAATTAATCTGATTTAATCAATTTGAACAATGTTTAGATATCAATTAATTTTTAACTAATTTTTTATATTTAAATCGTTGAGGTTCAGAACCTAATCTTTTTCTCCTATTCTCTTCATAATCAGAATAAGAACCTTCAAAGAATACTACTTCAGAGTTCCCTTCAAAAGCTAGGATGTGGGTACAAATTCTATCCAAGAACCATCTGTCGTGAGAAATAATAACGGCACATCCAGCAAAATGCTCCAGCCCTTCTTCTAAAGCACGAATAGCATTTACATCTAAATCATTGGTAGGCTCATCCAACAATAAAACATTTGCTTCCTGTTTGATGGCCATTGCCAAATGCAAACGATTTCTTTCTCCTCCAGAGAGAATTCCTACTTTTTTGTTTTGATCTGAACCTTGAAAATTAAATCTTGATAAATAAGCTCTGGAATTAATAGTTCTTCCACCAAACTCCATCATTTCTGTTCCACCTGAGAAGACTTCAAAAATTGTTTTATTGTCCTCAAGGTCTTCATGGGATTGATCTACGTAGCCCAGTTTTACGGTGTCTCCAACTTTAAAGCTCCCCGTATCTGGAGTTTCTTCTCCCATTATCATTCTAAATAAAGTGGTTTTACCGGCACCGTTAGGACCAATTATTCCAACAATACCAGCTGGAGGTAATTTAAAAGTTAAGTTTTCATATAATAACTTATCATCATAGCCTTTAGAAATATCTACAACATCTAGCACCTCATTACCTAAACGCGGACCGTTAGGAATAAACAACTCTAATTTTGCTTCTTTCTCGTTGGCGCTTTCACTAAGTAATTTATCATAATTTCCTAAACGAGCTTTCGATTTTGTATGTCTACCTTTTGCGTTCATTCGAGTCCATTCTAACTCACGCTGTAATGTTTTTCTTCTTTTACTTTCAGTTTTTTCTTCTTGTTCTAATCGCTTCGATTTTTGTTCTAACCAAGAAGAATAATTTCCTTTCCACGGAATTCCAGCACCTCTATCTAATTCCAAAATCCATCCAGCAACATTATCTAAGAAATACCTGTCGTGAGTAATTGCTATAACTGTACCGGTATATTGCTGTAAATGTTGTTCTAACCAAAAAACAGATTCTGTATCTAAGTGGTTAGTGGGCTCATCTAACAATAAAATGTCGGGTTGTTTTAATAATAATCTACATAGTGCCACTCGCCTTAATTCTCCACCTGAAAGATTTTTAATTAAAGCATCTTCTGGTGGGCAATTCAAGGCATCCATTGCTCTATTTAGCTTGGTGTCTAATTCCCAGGCATCCAAAGCATCTATTTTATCTTGTAATTCTGCTTGGCGCTTCATTACTTCTTCCATCTTATCAGGATTCTCTAAAACTTCTGGATCACCAAAACTATTGTTTACTGCTTCATACTCAGCTAAAACATCAATTGTTTCTTGAACTCCTTCAGCAACAATTTCTTTAACTGTTTTGGTTTCATCTAATTTTGGTTCTTGTTCTAAATATCCAATGGTGTATCCCTGAGAAAAAGTTACATCACCTTGATACTTGTCCTCAACACCAGCAATAATTTTCATTACTGTTGATTTACCAGAACCATTTAAACCGATAATTCCAATTTTGGCTCCATAAAAAAAAGATAAATAGATATCTTTTAATATCACATTTCCATTAGGCAATGTTTTGCCTACTTTATTCATTGAAAAAATTATTTTTTTGTCGTCACTCATACTTTAATTAGGTTATTTTAGGACAAATATCGAAAATTAATTGAGCGTATTCTTATTTTTGAAGTTCATTTGAATAAAAAAGTGAAGAATTACTTATCTCTTATAAAATTTAGTCACACCATTTTTGCACTTCCATTTGCTCTGATAGGATTTTTTTTGGCAATAAATTTAAATTCATCTCCAATCAATTGGCTTATGTTGTTTTATGTATTGATGTGTATGGTTTTTGCTCGAAGCGCAGCTATGGCATTCAATCGCTATATAGATAGGAAAATAGATTTAGCCAATCCGAGAACTGCAGAAATTCGGGAAATCCCTAATGGAACGATTGCTCCTAAATCTGCTTTAATTTTTGTAATTATTAGCTCCATACTGTTTATAACAACAACTTATTTTATAAATCCTATATGTTTTTATTTATCTCCCGTTGCTTTAGCTGTTGTATTGGGTTATAGTTTAACTAAAAGGTTTACTGCCCTGTGTCATTTGGTTTTAGGCTTAGGACTATCTCTAGCACCAATAGGAGCCTATTTGGCTGTTGCTGGAAAATTTGACTGGTTACCACTCCTTTTTTCATTTTCTGTTTTATTTTGGGTAAGTGGTTTTGATATTATCTATGCGTTACAAGATGAAGAATTTGATAGAGAACAAAAATTACATTCTATTCCAGTATTAATAGGGAAGAAGAATGCTTTGATGTTGTCCAATATTTTACACATCATTACAGCAACTTTTATATTATATGCAGGTTATTATGCCCAACTAGGTTTGTTTTATTGGGTAGGAAGTGGCCTATTTATAAGTTTATTGTCCTATCAGCATTTTTTAGTGAAGCCAAATGATTTGAGTAGGGTCAATTTAGCATTTTTTACAACGAATGGAATAGCCAGCGTTTTATTTGCTGTGTTTGTTTTGCTTGATTTATACCTTGTTATCTAAGAATATCATTTATAATAAATATGAGATTTGTTCAACTTATTACTAATATTAAAAACCTATTTTTTAATAAATGGACAATTGCTTTTGCCTTATTGTTAATTGGGTTTGTCCTTTTTTCTAATTGGATAATTATCTATACAGCTAAAGAAGATGTTTATTCTGAGGTTGTGGAAATACCATCTGGAAATTCAGTTGCACTCCTTTTAGGAACAAGTAGGTATACCAAATGGGGGAGTACCAATTTATATTTCAAATATCGAATAGCTGCTGCGGCAGAATTATATCATAGAGGTAAAGTCAAGCACATTATTGTTAGTGGCGATAATGGCACATCAAATTACAATGAACCTAAGCACATGCAGCAAGCCTTAATTGATAAAGGGATTCCTGAATCGGCCATTACTTTAGATTATGCAGGATTTCGAACCCTAGACTCTGTGGTTCGATGCAAAAAAGTGTTTGGACAAGGCAAGTTTATAATAGTTTCGCAACGATTTCACATTGAGCGCGCATTGTTTATTGCTAACAAATACAATATCGATGCAATAGGATTTGCAGCCCAAGATCCACCAGAAAAGTATTCATTTAAAACTCGAATTCGAGAATATTTTGCTAAAACGAAAGCGGTAATCGATCTCTATATTATTCATAAAAAACCTAAATTCTTAGGAAAAAAGGAAGTAATTAACATTTAATTTAAAATTATTCTATCTGTATATCAGTTAGTTATAAATTATTTTAGTACTATGTATTGCATAATACAATTTAAAACCTATATCTTTGTATTGTAATTTAATATGTAATACAAGTATGAAGATAGAAAATACAAAAGCACAAATGAGAAAAGGAGTATTAGAATATTGTATTCTATCCATCCTTGAAAATGGAGAAGCTTATCCTTCAGAAATAATAGAAAAGTTAAAAGCGGGCAAACTAATAGTTGTCGAGGGAACACTTTACCCATTATTAACAAGATTAAAAAATGCAGGATTGCTTTCATACAGATGGGAAGAATCTAAATCTGGTCCTCCAAGAAAGTATTATGAATTGACTAAAATAGGGGAAGAATTTTTGAAAGAACTGGAAACTACTTGGGACGATTTAGTAAAAGCAGTTAAAATAACTAGAAAATCAAAATAATCTATATATAATGAATCAAACAGTAACAGTAAATATTAGCGGAATAGTTTTTCATATTGAAGTTGACGCTTATGAAGGATTAAAAAAATATCTAAATAAGATTAGAAGTTATTTCAAAAACTCAGACGAGTGTGATGAAATAATGACTGATATTGAAGCAAGAATAGCGGAATTGTTTAATGAAAAAATTTCAACATTAAACCAAGTTATTAGCTCTAAGGATGTGGAGGAGGTTGTCACCATAATGGGAAAACCAGAGCAGTACATTGATGAAGATGAAGAGGAGCAAGAAAGCTCCTTTAATCAGACAACTTATTCTGCCGCAAAAAAACTTTTTAGAGACCCTGATGACAGAATTATTGGGGGAGTTGCTTCTGGTATATCAGCTTATTTTGGGGTTGATGCCATCTGGTTAAGGTTGTTTTTTGTAATTGCACTATTTGTTGGTTTTGGTTTTTTACTCTATATTATTTTGTGGATCGTAATGCCTGTGGCGAAGACCGCTTCAGATAAATTGAAAATGAAGGGTGATCCTGTAAACATTGATAATATTGGAAGAACGTTTAAAGAGGAAGCTGATAAAGTAAGTGAAAACCTAAAAAAAAATGGTCAACAATATGGTAAAAAAGCGGAATCTGCATTTGAGGCTTTTTTTCGATTTTTGCTTCAAATTTTCAAAGGAATTTTTAAAGTTTTAGGAAAAGTATTTGGAGTACTTTTTCTAATTGTGGGCACCTTTTGTTTGGTTGGGTTAATGGGGATGTTAGTGGGATCAGAAACGATTTTTTCTATTACCTCTGACGGCATTTTCTCTTTTGAAGCAAGTGAATTTTTTAATTTAATATTTGTATCTGATAATCAATATCACTTGGCGGCAATT
>JBFIEB010000083.1:0-9760 GCA_041603555.1 Vicingaceae bacterium | reverse complement strand
TCCCTATAAAAATAATAGGATTCATTTGTGGTAACTATTTTAGTACACTTCGCTAAATACTGAGCTATAGTAGGCTCATCCTCAATAAGTATTGGAAGTTGTTTTATGTCCTGTATCAACTCTTTAACAAATATTTTATTTGTGACTGTTTGAATAGATGGATATAATTTTTCATTCCCCAAGACCTCAATAGCTGTCCAAATTCCTTTTGGAATTATTCCTGGCTCTATTAACATTCCTGTTTCAGAAACCTTAGCAGTACCACACCATGCCATCTCTGCATTATTAGATGAAATTAGGAAATGTAAACTCTCCATCATTACGGGGGCAATAAAATCATCTGAATCTACAAATGCAATATAAGGTGAATTTGCAGCTGCAACACCAGTATTACGAGCAGGCCCTAATCCTTGATTTTTCTCATGAGAGATAATCTGAATTCTTTTGTCTTTTAAAGCATATTCCTCCAGAATGGATAATGAATCGTCTGGAGATACATCATTAACACAAATAATCTCAATATCAGTTAAAGTTTGATTGATAACACTGTCCAAGCATTCAGGTAAATACTTTTCTACGTTATAAATGGGAATAATAATGGAAACCTTAGTCATTGTAATTTTTCATGTTGTTGTAAAATAAATATAACTGTTTGAATAAATCCCTCCTTTTTTCATTTTTCTAACTTTCTGAAAAACAGATAGGTTCCATCAGGTTTATGAAGGTTTTTTTTTCTTCTAATCAATTTGTGATAAATCGGGCGTAAAAGGTTCTTCGTTACTTCCTTATATGTTGGGTTCTTTTTTTCAGTAAATTTTTTAATATAATTATCGAAAGGTACATCAACATATTCAAGGTCACTTTTATTTGCAAGAGCTAATAGTGATTCGGTTTTGTAACAATTAATGTGTTCAAGAGGGGCAACAATATTAAGTGAATTTTTAGTCCCTTTTGGTATTGTCCAATCCATAATATCCAGTATTCTGTTTGCATTATTCCCATCGGGAACGCTTATTTTAATAATGCCACCTGGCTTTAGTGATTGTACAAGATATTTCAATGTATCTAATGGATTTGGAATATGCTCAAAAACCTGCTCGGTATTAATAAAATCAAAATTCATTTTTGGTATATCTTCCCAATCTAAAATCTTAATTCCATTTTTCTTTGCATGATCTACTCTTTCCTTTGACAATTCCATACCATAGGAATCGCAACCGAAAGCTTTTGCTAATAAGCTCCATTTACCCCAACCCATCCCAAAATCCATAAATACTAGATTATTCGGAATGGTGTCAAAATATGATATGATATTAATTAGTTCAACCGCATATTTTTGAAAATACGTTAAACTCTGCTCATTACTCTCAATCATTGCCATTTTTGGATCTAACCATTCTTCATACAACTTGTTCATGAGGAATTCATTAGGAACATATTCTTGATATATTAACTTGCAATTTTCACACTCACGAAGTGTATAGCTTGCGTTTTTAATATATTCAAATTCAATTCCACCTTGCGGGTTATAAAAGTCGTTAAGATATTTAGTCAAAATAGAATCATTATAACTTATTGAATAAATTTCTTTATTAGTTTTGCAGTCACATGCTGGACAGACTATTCTTTTAATAAAATTCATATTTTTCATACTTTTAGAATAAATCTAAACATTAGTAATAATGTTATAATCATAACATAACTAATTCCATGTAACATTTTCCTTTATTAATCGAGCTGGATTACCCCCGATTATTGAATTTGGAATTGAGAAAATTCCTCTAACAACTGAGTTAGAAGCAACAACACAACCATCAGCAATTTTTGTTCCTTTGTAAATTTGAGCCCCGTTTCCAATCCACACATGATTTCCTATGATAATTTCTTCAGCTTTCTCCTTTTTCCCTTCATAGTTAATAAATTGATGGTCACTATCCAGAAATTGACAGTTCCATGCTATGGCACATTCATTCCCAATAACAAGTCTGTTTGAAATAATGAAGTTACTATAGCCCATTATATGTCCTCCTTCACCAATTTCCAAAGTAGCATTTTTTCCTACATGTATTCTACATCCCCTACCAATAGAATAGTGCGAACTTTTAATATCAAGTTTACCCTCTAAATTTATAAAAGTAACATCTGAAGGATGATAAATCCCAAATTTCAGCAATCCTATTTCTAATGATCCATTAACCTCCAAATTTTCAATTCCAGATATTTTTAGATTTTTATGAGCCAAAACATACTTATTTTTTACAAGTTGATAATAAACAAATCGTATAAAAACGTTAAAAAGTTTTTCATCAGTTTTGCCATGGTATTTTTTGTATAGCTTGGGCAAGACTTTTATCAGCCACTTTATTTTTAATAAAATAGATTTCATAAAATGGATATTTTAAATACATTCAAGGTTTTAACTTAACATGCCAAATGGGCCTTCTTGGATGATCTTTTGCTTTATAAATTTCATAACCTGCATTTATTAAATCTGACCACAACAAATCAACATCTCCCCTTTCTGGGTGGACCATTAACACCATAATTTTGGGCTTTAAACCTAAGTTAAGAAGTTGCCTAACTAACTCAAATTCACCACCTTCTGCATTACACTTAATTATAACAGGGGCTTTTTCTCCAATGGCATCAACTAATGTTGTTGTATTTACTTTAATAGCATCCTTTTTATTAACAGGGTCAGTATACTCCAGCCAATCACCCCATGACCCATCATCTGATTTTACTAACCATGCTTCTCCTGTTGTTTTAGCTATCCCTGAAGGGAATACTTCAGCTCTTGAATTCAATTTATTACCCCTAATTGTATCTCCTATAACTTTGATTTTTTCTGGATTTGGTTCAAAAAACCCCCCCTGAGCTGCCGGGTATTTTACTAGCATTTCAACTCCCCATCCTCCATTAAATGCACCTACATCCATGATGTAACCACCATGATTAAGCTCTTCAACCACTGAAGCTTGAATTTCAGGAAAAAAAAGATTAGACAAAGAGCCGATAATTTCCTCAATTACACACTCATCAATGGGGTCATTAGCAAGATAATGGCGAGCTCCACTTGGAGCAATGATGATAGCTGGCAATATGGTGTTAGGAGCTAGAAATCTTCGTATACGATACTTAAACGTTATCTTTGTTCCCTGTGGGAAATTAGGTAGTTGGCTCGTTGCGTTCTTCCACCTTCTAAAGAAAGATTTTATAACTTTTTTCATTAATTTTTTCTTCAAATTATTCTAATCACTGATATTCCATTTTTGTTTCATTACAACTTTCCCATGTCTGTCTGATCTAGGTTGCCAAGCATGAGTAGAATTAAAGTAATTACCTGCTTCTACATGAAAAATTGCTGCATTCTCAATAGCATCTTGAGTCTCTGAAGAAGTGGCACACCATAAATCTATGTAGTATTGTCCTTCAAGTAATGGTAAATTTGGCACAGTGCAGGTTATGTGGCTATTATTATCTATCCCTTTTGGGCTTTCATTGGTGAAAAATGAAGCTAATGTAGTAATAATTGTTCCTTGATAATCCCGAATAATGATTCCTATTTCTAAGGGAACGAGTTTTGTTGCTTGCCTTTCTAAAACCTTAAATTTTACCTGAAATTGTAAATCTTTACCTGTTGTGCCATACAACAATTGAACTCCATTCTTATCTTGAAGCATCAAGCTATCAAATTTTATGTAACCATTTCCTTTTCGATCTAATCGTTGTGAAATTGGTACTTGATTAGTTGAGTAGTTTGATTTCAAATACTTTTCAACAACTTCTGTGGCATCTCCTTTGAATGATAGCACTCCATTTTCAATTAATACTGCAGACGTACATAAGGTTTTAATGGCTGCCATATTGTGGCTTACAAAAAGGACTGTCCTACCATCATTTTTACTAACGTCTTGCATTTTTCCTATAGCCTTTTTTTGGAATTCAGCATCCCCTACTGCAAGCACCTCATCCACTACTAATATTTCTGGCTCAAGAAACGCAGCAACAGCAAAACCAAGCCTAACCATCATGCCAGAAGAATAACGCTTAACAGGTGTATCTATGTAGCGTTCACACCCAGAAAAATCTACTATTTCATCTAGTTTTTTGGCAATTTCATGTTTTCTCATCCCAAGAATTGCTCCATTCAAATAAATATTTTCCCTTCCAGTTAATTCCTGATGAAAACCTGTCCCTACCTCCAATAAAGAAGCTATTCTTCCTTTATAATCTATTGAACCTTTTGTTGGCCCTGTAACCTTTGAAAGTATTTTTAAGAGCGTAGATTTACCAGCACCATTTTTCCCTATAAGGCCTAATACCTCACCATGTTTAACTTCTAAGTTGATATCCTTTAATGCCCAAACATAATCCGAATTATTTTTTACGGCTCTGTCATTAGTTTCACCAATCTTTAAATAGGGGTCTTCTTTTCCTCTTATAAGCGCCCATTTTCTTTTAATGTCATGGCTTAATGTTCCAGTTCCAACAACACCAAGCCTGTATTGTTTTGAAACATTATTAATTTTTATTGCGTAATCTGACAAAGTTTAATTTTTGATTTATAAGTTTTGAAAAGTTATTAAACTGTATCCATAAAAGATTTTTCAGTTCTATTAAATATAGCAAGGCTAAAAACAAAAAACAGGATTGCGAATGTAGCACTATACAGCAATGCGCCTGGTAAAAAGGAACCAGAACCAGTAAATGCATACTTAAAAGCTTCAACAATTGGCGCTACTGGATTTAGCATAACATAAACCTGATATTGCTCAGGAATTTTAGAAACGGGGTAAATAACAGGAGTAGCGTACATCCATAATTGAATACCGAACTGAACTAAAAAAGTTAAGTCGCGGTATTTTGTTGTGATTGCAGAAATAGCTAACCCAAAACCCAAGGTCAAGAATCCGATAATTATAATATATGCCGGAATCAAAAAGAGCGTTATATTAGGTGATAGCGTTTCAGTAGTAAAAAAATAAAAAAGATATACAATAAGAAATAAACAAAATTGAATTATAAATTTCACTAAAGTTGAGATAACAACAGAAATCGGCATAATAACACGAGGAAAGTATACTTTCCCAAATATGGCTGTGTTTTTAACGAAGGTATCAGAAGTTAAGCGAAGGCTTTCTGCAAAATAATTCCAAATTGTTATTCCAGCAAGATAAAATACAATTGGAGGTATACCATCAGTACTTATTCCAGCGATACCGTTGAACACAACCAAAAACATTATAGTTGTTATCAAAGGTTGTATGATAAACCAAAGCGGTCCAAAAATTGTTTGCTTGTAAATAACAGTAATATCTCGTTTAACGAACAGAAATAATAAATCACGGTATGCCCAAATCTCCTTTAATTTTAGATCAAACAATGATTTTTTAGGTTCAATTGTAGTTATATTTTCAGAAATGTCTATCACAATAGTTACGTTGTTTTCTTTCCTTTTCTTGAGAAAATCCCTTTCTTCTCACTATCACCTTCATTATAATAACCATATCCGTAACCATATCCGTAACCATATCCATATCGTCCACCGGCTTTAATTCCGTTAAAAACTAGGTTAAGGTTTTTAAAGCGGGATTCTTTATACAGGCTATCAAGTTGCTCGAGACGTTCTTTGGGCGTAAAATTATGTCGTAAAACATACAAGGTCGCATCAGCTTGTTTTTCCAAAATTTGCGCATCGGTAACAATGCCCACAGGAGGTGCATCAATAATAATATGGTCAAATCGTTGGCGAAGCTCATCAAACAATACTTTTAAACGACTGTTGAGCAATAATTCTGCTGGGTTAGGTGGAACACCACCACAAGCAATGATAAAGAAATTCTCTTGATTGGTCACTTCAATAATAATTTCGTCTAATTCTGCTCGGCCAATTAAATAATTACTAAGCCCTTTGCTAGATTCCAGCTCTAATGCTTTTGCTAGCTTGGGCTTGCGCATGTCAAACTCCAAAATAATGGTCTTTTTGCCAGTTATGGCCAAACTAGCCGCTAGATTAAGGGAAATAAAAGACTTCCCTTCACCACTCATACTCGAGGTAAACAGTATGCTCTGAACATCTTTACCCTCAGAGAGGTAATGGAGGTTTGTACGTAATCCGCGAATCTGCTCGGAAAAAGCATTGCGACTTTCGTTATTGATTACGATTGGATTTTCGTGTAAGGTCCAACTCAACTCTCCCAATATAGGAGTTTGAGTGGCTTTTTCTATATCTCTTTTGCTTGTAATTTTATCATTTAAAACACCCAAAAGATAAATTGTTCCAAAAGGTATGGCTAAACCAAGAAAAGCAAATATTAGATAAATACTCATTTGAGGCGTCACTGGTATCCTGCTACTTCGAGCTGAATCAATAATCCGACTGTCAGAAACTGCTGAAGCAAAAGACAAGGCAGTTTCTTCACGCTTTTGGAGTAAATAAATAAAAAGATTATTTTTTATGGCCTGCTCGCGACTAATATCCACTAACGCTCTTTCCTTACTAGGAATGGTTTTTATCATGGCCTCGAGTCGGAGATTTTGTTTTTCCATTTGAATTAAAGTCAATTGGAGGTTTTCTTTAAGCGTTTGAACATTTTCTAGGATGTTACTTTTTAAACTTTTTATTTGGTCATTCATCACCAAAATAATGGGATTTTCTGCTTTTACCAAGCGTATTTGTCTGTCTTTTTCAACCTCCAACTTAGATAATTCATTAATAAGATTTAGCAATGTTGGATCGCTTATACCAATAGTTGCAGGTACAGTACCAGATTTATTCTCCTTAGTTTTCACATAAGTTTCAATACTTGCCAATATACTTTGCTGAATTTTAACTTCGCTCAGTTGGGCATCATTTTCTTGGACACTTTGCAAAAACAATTGCGATTCAGCACTGATATCGGTAATGCCTTCACGTGATTTAAAATCTTCTACATTTTTTTCTACTAAGGTCAGTTCATCCGCAATCAGTTTTAACCGTTCCTCAATAAAAATCAATGTGTTTGCTGCTACTTGATTTTTATCATCAATAGCTGCTTGGTTATAAACCTTAACCAAATGATCAAGAATATCTATTCCCCTTTGAGGCATCGAATTATTGATGCTTAAATTTAAAACCGAAGACATTTTACCAGAAGCTTGCACTTCAAGAGCTTGAACAATTCTACTTGCTGCATTTTCGATAGTGCTAATATGAAGTAGCATATTACTAAATTGGGGACTTAAGCCAGTAGAGGTGATTAGTAAAGTGCCATAGGGGGTTACAGTTTCTGTATTATATGGGTACTCCTTTCCATTTAATTGTATCGTTTTGGTGTCGTTGATTACCACTTTAATGGGAGCTGAGTAACTAAGTTTACTGGGTTCAATCAATTTAACAATGATGGGACTTGTTTCGTAAAGTTCTACTGTTCGAAATTTACCAACCTTCGAGTAACTAATTTGTAAATTAAGATCCTGCACCACTTTTTCCATTAAGGTAAAAGATTTGAGAATTTCTATCTCATTCCCAACCACTTTTCCAGAAGAAAAGACATTGAGTTGTTTCAATAAATCATCTTGTCCTCCCATTCCTTTTTTCTCATCCTTTACCAGAATACTACTATGGATAGTATAAAGAGGCGTTTGGTAACGCAAATAAACAAAGGCAATAATAAGTGCTAGAACAAAAGAAAGCATAAACCATTTCCAATGCACAATATATTTGTAAGCTACCTCTTTCAGGTTTATTTTCTCTTCCTCTTCCTGAAAAAAATAAGGGTCGTTTGTTACACTCATTACTTAATTGTTTTTAAATTATTTGCTAAAATTTGCAACAATGATGGTTAAGAAGGTGAGTAGGCTAATGTATATAGGTGCCAATTGTACAGCCCTGCTAGTAGTGGTTAGCTTCCCTTTTAACGGCTCAACATAAACTATGTCGTTGGGGCGCAAATAATAATAGGAAGAGGCTAAAAATTCCCGTTGGGTCAAATCAACTCTGGCAAATTCTCTTTTGCCATCAACTTCTCGTATAATTAAAATATTTTGACGCTTCCCATAAATGGTTAAATCACCTGCTAAAGCGATTGCTTCCGGTAGCGTAATCCGTTCATTTGCAATGTTATAAACGGATGGTTTAATCACTTCTCCCAATACTGAAATTTTAAAATTAACGAGACGCACATTAACAGTAGGTTGCTGCAGGTATTTTTCGAGTTTTTCGGTGATTAAGCTAGCAGCAGCCTCAGTACTTAAACCTCCAACAATTATTTTACCTGCAAGTGGTAATGAAATGTTTCCTTCTGCATCTACCATAAACCCTATAGCAGCATTTGCTCCATTAGTTTGATTTTGTGTGGACGATTGGGTTTCAGGAAAAATGTTAAACATCTCATTGGCTTCCGGGCTTAAGCTGTTTACCCGAATGTTAAGAATGTCACCTGGTTGTAATTTAATTACAAATTTTTCTTGAATCTCTCTTTTCTCAAGGTCGGAACCCTCCGTTTCCGGTTGGAAATAAGTAATTTCTTTCCGGGTAACACAAGATGTTACGGATACTGCTATTAAAAGTATAAGAATAATTCTGTTAATCATAATACAGTCAACGGGTTAATAAACCTCTTTTATAAAAAAATTAAGTTTTGCGAAATTAGTAAAATTTATAGACTTTATGCTAGTTTAAGTGATGTATCAAGGCTTCTATCGATCAGCTACTGTAGCACTAAAATAAAGTTTTTAGTAAAAATCTGTCAACGACAAATCAAGGTGTATTACTTTACAATAAATCGGATGGTACGCATTCGATTTCCGTTAGCAATTTTTAGAAAATACATCCCATCGGCTAGCTGGTAATCTAGCACCTTTTGATATCGATTGTTAACGATTTTTAGCTGTTCGGAAACGACTGTTTTACCCATCACATCAATAATCTCCATACTTAAATTACTTCCTTCGTAATCTTCTATGTTCAGGTTAAATTCACCCGTGTTTGGATTAGGAAAGATTTCTAAACTGATGTTATCAAAGCTTGATGGATGAGTACCCACCGAGATTAAAGAATCTAACAAGATGTCTGTTTCCCATACACCTCTTCCAAAGGTAGCAGCATACAACTTTTGATCGGTGTAATGTATTTCTAAATCTGACACAATAACATTGGGAAGGTTAGTATTGTAGGGTAACCAGAAAGCAGAAGTATCATTACTGTAATAAACACCAATGTCTGTTCCAACATATATCGTATTGTAATAAGAGCTGTCTTGATGTACAATGCAATTAGTAGGCAGATTCGGTAAATCGTAGGTTTCATTTACCCATGTTACGCCTCCATTGGTGGTATGGTACACATGATTTCCAGCTTCAAAGCCTGCCACCACTACCCATGCACTTAAAGGGTTATCATCATCTATTTCTACAGAAGTAAAATAGGAGCTATCAGGTAAGCCCAAGGTTCTATTGGTCCAACTAATACCTCCATTGGTAGTTACCCACAATTCACTCAACTGATTGTAAGAATGATAAATTCTCTTCGCTACGTAAATGGTTAATGGATCCGATTCAGCAATGTTAAAGTTTGAAATGGGTGCAGGAACACTAGAACTGGGCATATTTGCAAAATTAGATACTGAGTTGGTAAAATTGTTTCCCGGAGCAGCTGTATAAAGGTTTCCAAATCCTGCATAAACAGTACTGGTACTGTTGGGTAGATACATAAATGGAGTTACCCATTCTGCATCTTCACTACCAGGTTTATTCATTTGGTTGTAAGACCCTCCCC
>JBFIEB010000082.1:0-9809 GCA_041603555.1 Vicingaceae bacterium | reverse complement strand
GCTTCGTTATTATATGGAATATATTCAGGTGGACATGGTGACCATGATAATCATACAGGTCAGAGACTTTGGGCTAATTTGTTAGTGAATGGCTATTTCTTTTTTACGATTTCGTTAGCGGCTGTTTTCTTTTTAGCATTACAATATGTATCTGAAATGGCATGGGGAGTCACAACTCAAAGAGTGTTTCAGGCAATAATGGCTTTTATGCCTATTGGCGCGGTTGTTTTATTAGTAGTTTTTATTGGAAGCACAATGCACTGGAATCATTTATATCATTGGATGGCGGAAGGTGTTATAGATCCTGAAAGCGAACATTATGATAAAATTATTGCTGGAAAATCTGGTTATTTAAATCAAACATTTTTTTGGGTAAGAACTATACTTTATATAGGTGTGTGGATGTATTTTGCTAATTGGTTTAGAAAAAATTCTTTGAAAGAAGACAAATTAAACTTAGAAGGAAGTACTTCTCCAGTTTATAAAAAAGCAATTTTAAAAGGAGTTTTATTTATTGGATTTTTTGCTTACACATCTTCATCATCTGCTTGGGACTGGATTATGGCTATTGATGTTCACTGGTTCAGCACCATGTTTGGGTGGTATTGTTTCTCCGGCATGTGGGTTTCTATGATGATTGTGGCAGTTGTATTAGTTCAATACTTAAAACGTAACGGATATTTAAAAGAAGTTAATTCGAGCCATGTACATGATTTAGGTAAATGGTTATTTGCAATAAGTTGTTTATGGTCTTACATATGGTTTTGCCAGTTTATGTTGATCTGGTATTCAAATATTCCTGAAGAAGTAACCTATTATGTTCAACGATTTAATGATTACAGAGGATTATATATAGGAACATTCTTGGTAAATTTCTTATTACCATTCTTTGTATTGATGTCTAGGGATGCTAAAAGAAATGGAATATTTTTAATTCCTATTGCTTTGATTATTTTCTTAGGACATTGGGTAGACGTACTGGTTATGGTATTGCCAGGGACAATGTTTGATCATGGCCATTTAGGAGCTGTAGAATTTGGAATGTTTTTAACATTTTTAGGTGTATTTATATTTATGGTGTTGAGGGCTTTATCTAAAGCACCATTGATGACTAAAAATCATCCGATGTATGATGAAAGTATTCATTTACATCATTAAAAAATTAGAATAATAATAAAGAAAGTCTTTTAATTATGATGACTATATTAGTAGTAGTAGCAGTAATATTAGTGGTGATTGTAGGATCACAGTTGCTTAAAATAGCAGAATTAAGAGCTGCAAGTAAGGGTGAACTAATTTACGAAATAACCGAAAAAGAAGGAAAACTTCATGGACTTACCATGTTTGCTGGATTTTTTGTTTTCATGGGATTCTTCTTTTGGCAAATGTGGGCTTGGTATGGATTAAAATTACCTGTTTCGGCTTCTACTCATGGTGTTGATACTGATTTTTTGGCTAATTTAACCTATGTTATTATTACCCCAGTATTTATTCTTACACATGCTGTACTGTTATACTTTTGTTTCAAATATGCATATAGTTCAACACGAAAGGCACTTTTCTTTTCTCATAGCAATAAGTTAGAATTAATATGGACAACTGTTCCATCTTTAGCATTAACGGTTTTAATATTATATGGGTTAACAAGTTGGAATAGTATTATGACTCCTATCCCTGAAGAAACGGACCATGTATTGATAGAAGTAACGGGACAACAATTTACTTGGACAGCAAGGTATGCTGGGGAAGATAAAAAATTAGGGAGATCTCATGTTACTTTAATTGAAGGCGTTAATGCTACTGGAGTTGATGCAGCTGATGAAAATTCCAAAGATGATAAGTTAGTTAAGGGAGAATTTCACTTACCAGTTAATGTTCCTGTTCAGTTTGTTTTCAGATCTTTAGACGCTATACATGGCGCATTTATGCCTCACTTTAGATCTCAAATGAACTGTGTGCCAGGATTGAAGACACAATGGAATATGGTGCCTACAATTACGACTGAAGAAATGAAAAAGATTACAGGGAATCCAGATTTTAATTATGTGTTAATGTGCAATAAAATTTGTGGGGCTGCACATTATAATATGCAAATGGACATTATAGTTGAAAGTCAAGAAGATTATGACAAGTGGTTGGCAGAACAAAAAACATTTATAGAATAATTAACGATATTTAGAACATTACTTAATTTATATAAGAATGAGTACACATCATCATCACGCAAAAGATTTTTTATTTACTTATGTCTTTAGTCAAGACCATAAGATGATATCCAAACAGTTTTTGGTGACAGGATTTTTAATGGGGTTTTTAGGCTTAGTTATGTCTACCTTGTTTAGATTACAGTTAGGGTGGCCAGGAGAAAGTTTTGAAATAGTAGAGCTGTTAATGGGAAGTTGGGCAGAAGATGGAGTTATGGCTCCAGATAAATATTTAGCCCTAGTAACGATGCACGGTACCATCATGGTATTCTTTTTATTAACCGCTGGATTAAGTGGTACTTTTAGCAATCTTTTAATTCCTCTACAAGTTGGAGCAAGAGATATGGCATCTGGTTTCTTGAACATGTTATCCTATTGGTTTTTCTTTATCTCATGTATGTTAATGCTAGCGTCTCTTTTTGTTGAAGGCGGAGCTGCTTCTGCTGGATGGACAATTTATCCTCCTTTAAGTGCATTGCCTCAAGCAATTCCAGGTTCAGGAACAGGAATGACCTTATGGTTGGTTTCCATGTCTGTATTTATTGTTTCTTCTTTACTAGGAAGTCTGAACTACATTGTAACCATATTTAATTTACGAACTAAAGGAATGACTTTTACAAGGCTTCCATTAACGATATGGGCATTCTTATTAACAGCAATCTTAGGAGTACTTTCTTTCCCCGTTCTTTTAGCTGCAGCTTTGTTGTTAGTTTTTGATAGAAGTTTCGGAACAAGCTTTTACTTATCAGACATCTATATTGGAGGTCAGGTATTGGATCATTCGGGTGGTAGTCCAATTTTATTTGAGCACCTATTTTGGTTTTTAGGTCACCCTGAGGTATACATTGTGCTTTTACCCGCTTTAGGTATTACATCTGAAATTATTTCGACCATGTCGAGAAAACCAATTTTTGGTTATCGCGCAATGATAGGATCTATGATGGCAATTGCATTCCTCTCATTTATTGTATGGGGTCACCATATGTTCTTAACAGGAATGAATCCATTTTTAGGCTCAGTTTTCACATTTACAACATTACTGATTGCAATCCCTTCAGCAGTAAAAGTATTTAATTATTTAACCACTTTGTGGAAAGGAAATATTGTCTTTACTCCTGCAACGCTATTTAGTGTTGGTTTGGTATCTACATTTATTTCAGGTGGTGTTACAGGTTTAATTTTAGGAAACTCTGCTTTAGATATTGCAGTTCATGATACTTATTTCGTTGTTGGGCATTTTCATATTGTAATGGGATTATCTGCAATATTTGGAATGTTTGCAGGTGTTTATCATTGGTTCCCTAAATTATTTGGAAGGATGATGAATAATAAATTAGGAACCCTTCATTTTTGGATTTCTATTATTTGTGCTTATGGTGTCTTTTTCCCTATGCACTTTTTAGGATTTTCAGGCGTGCCAAGAAGGTACTATACCAATTCTGAATTTCCAATGTTTGATGATATGTTAGATATAAATACACTCATTAGCATGTTTGCTATTGGAGCCTTTATTGGTCAATTGTTCTTCTTTTTTAATTTTGTTTATAGTGCATTTAGAGGACCAAAAGCTCCCCAGAACCCTTGGAAAGGAAATTCACTAGAGTGGACTTCTCCAGTTGAACATTTTCATGGGAATTGGTACGGAGAAATTCCGCATGTATACAGATGGCCTTACGATTATAGTAAGGTTAATGCACAAGGAGAATATGTTTATGGAGAAGATTTCATTCCTCAAACAACACCATTGGGTGAAGATGAAAAAGATGGAGGACATTAAAAATTAGTATGACAACAATAACAATGGAAAATATAAGCTATCAAGAGGATATTAGGAGAAAAACTTCTAAGCCTTTGATATGGATAGGTATTGTTAGTATTATCATGTTTTTTGGTGGATTGACTAGTGCTGTTATTGTGAGTCAAGGTGGTGGTGAGTTTTTAACAATCGATATGCCATTTGCTTTTACCATAAGTACTGTGGTTATATTATTGAGTAGTGTTATATTCCATTTTGGATTAATATCCATTAAAAAAGGAAATTATGCAGTAGCTAAAATAAGTATAATAGCGACTCTGATATTAGGTTTATTATTTATAGCAACTCAATATATGGGTTGGGTTAACCTATATGAGAATGGAGTTTATGCCGTAGGTGCAGAAAGCACACAGGAAAGTTCTTTTATTTATTTGCTTACGGCTTTACACATTGCCCATTTAGTTGGAGGTTTAATAAGCTTGATAATAGTATTGGTAAAAACAATTAAAGAAAGATATACTTTAGATAATATGCTAGGAATGCAAGTAAGTATAACATACTGGCACTTTTTGGGAGCGTTATGGATTTATCTATTCTTTTTTTTAAAATTTATAATAGCATAGTATAAAAAAATAAAAAAATATGTCTCATACAGAAGCAGTAGATAGTAAAGAAGCATGGGGAGGAGGAACGTCTCCATTTAATGCTGGTTACGGTAAATTAATGATGTGGTTTTTCTTAATGTCAGATGCATTATCATTTACTGGATTTTTGGCCGCATACGGATTTTACCGTCATGATTATTCGGCTATTTGGCCATCTGCAGAAAATGTATTTACACATTTTCCATTTGTTCATGGGCACCAACCATTGTTGTATGTTGCCTTAATGACATTTATTCTAATTATGAGTTCTGTTACAATGGTTCTGGCTGTGGAAGCTGGGCATAGAATGGATAAGAAAAAAGTTATGCTTTGGATGTTTTGGACGATTGTTGGAGGGCTAATATTCGTTGGCTCTCAAGCATGGGAATGGTATCACTTTATTCATGGGACGGAGTTAGGAGCTTTTGAATTAGGAATAGGAACGTTTACTTTGCCAGATGGAACAATAGAGCAAACGCAAGGAATTATTGGAAGATGGGCAGATGAATCAAAACAAGTTTTACTTTTGCCTTGGAGAGAAGTTGCTGGGGATATTACTGCCCCTTATATGCAATTAACAGGTGATGCGTTAAAAGATGCTATGGCAAACGGACAAGCCATTCATGGAGCTAATTTAACACACAATGAATATGGACATCCTTTGTTTGCTGATTTCTTTTTCTTTATTACTGGATTTCACGGAACTCACGTATTTAGTGGAGTAGTATTAAACTTTATTATTTTTGTTAATGTGATTATGGGAACCTATCAAAAACGTGGTCATTATGAAATGGTAGAAAAAGTTGGATTATATTGGCACTTTGTAGATTTGGTATGGGTATTCGTATTCACATTCTTCTACTTAATATAATATTAAAAAAAGTAAATTATGGAGCATTCAGATCAACCTTATAAATACGCAGTTCATCATTCTGAGGAAGAGGGAAAGAAAACCAGAAGAATGATATGGAATATGTTTTGGGTATTATTAGTAATTACTACAGTTGAAGTCGGTTTAGGTATTATGTGGAAAGGGTGGGGAATAGATTTTCACTATGTGAAAATGACCTTTATAGTAATGACAATAGCTAAAGCATACTTTATTGTAGCATATTATATGCACTTAAAGCACGAAAGGACTGCATTACAAAATACCATTATAATTCCTTATGTTATGTTAGTTTTATATTTAATGTATATGGTATTTACAGAGGGTACTTTTACCGATTACATTGAACATTTATTTTAATTTGATAAAACATTAAATTAGAAGATCACAATTTATTGTGGTCTTTTTTTATGTCACTATGCCTGAAATCTCGTCAAATTATAAAAAAATATTTTATTTAGTGGTAATTCTGTTATTACCGGCAGTCTTTTATTTAACCATGCAGAGTGGTGACCATCATTATACTAAACTTCCTTATATTGGACCAAAGGAAGCTATTCAAAATAGTGATGGAACTTATGATACCAATTATCATCAAATACCTTATTTCGAATTTACCGATCAGGATGGTAATAAGGTAACAAGAGATGATTTATTGGGTAGTGTTTATATTACCGATTTCTTTTTTGCAACATGCCCAACAATTTGTCCTAAAATGGCTGGAAATATGAAATATCTTCAGGATAAATTTAAGGATAAAAAAGATTTAAGGTTTATTTCAATTACCGTGAATCCGGAACATGATACAGTTGAAGTGCTTAAAGAATATGCAGATATGGTTCATGCTGACACAAAAAATTGGACTTTTTTAACTGGGGATAAAGAAAAAATTTATGATGTGGCTTTGAAAGGATTCTTTGCAAGTGTGGGGGAGGATGAAGTTGCTCCAGGAGGATTTTTACATACACAGTACTTCGTTTTGGTTGACAAGAAAGGGCATATACGAGGTCTTTTTGATGGAACAGTTTATTCAGAAATGAAAAAAGATTTAACAGATGCCCTTGACATTTTGTATCGTGAGGAGGTTGTTCCTTTAAAAGAGGACGATAAAAATAAAGTAGAGCAGCTAAAATAATTTCAAAAGTTGCTTTCTAGTAAATCATTGGTAAATTTGGTAAATGATTTCCATCAAAAAAATAATCTTATTTCTTTTCTTAATTTCCATTAAGGTTTCAATATATTCACAATGCGCTATGTGTAAGGCAGTTGTGGAATCAAGCGACCAAGGAGAGGGTATTAACAATGGGATACTTTATTTAATGTTCATTCCTTATGTTTTAATAGGAACAGTAGGTTATTTTATATATCGCCATTACAAGAAAAATAAACTTATAGAATAAACAATTGATGTTCTTCAGATTATTATTTATTACATTTATCTTAACTCTTTCCCCTTTTTTTTTAATTGCCCAATACGATAAAGATGAGCCAGTAATTTTTGAAGAAGAATTCAAAAAAAGCTTTCATTCAAAACCCAAACTAGATGTTAAATTTGACAATAGGTTTTCATTTATCCGTGATAATGCCCTTAAAACCATAGGAGTTAAAGTTGGACTTAGTTTTAGAAGAAAATTCAAAGTTGGTTTAGGGATAAATCAAATGTTATTTCCTGTCGAGTCTTCAGTCATTGAAGCTGATACAACAATCGCTGTAGATTTAGAGTATTTTTATTTTTCACCATATCTGGAGTATGTTTATTATAGTACTAGAAAATGGGAGTTTAGTTTGGCTACACAGATTGGTATCGGTGGAGCAAGTTATCAATATCAAAATGAAACTGGAAAAAAAATAAAATTAGTAGAGTCTATGGTTCTATCTTATGAGCCAGCTATGTTAATCGATTATAAAATAATTAGATGGTTTGGTATAGGTACTGGAGTAGGATATCGATTTGTTTATTATAAAAGCCCCGGAATTAGAGAAAAATTTTCTTCACCAGAATATGTAGTTAAGCTTAAAGTGTATTTGGGAGAAATTGTAAGAACAATAACAGGAAAAGAACTCGAAATTGATTGAGTAAAGATTACACGTTATAAATATTCTTATTTTTGTTTACATGATTAATGAATACCTTGATGCAGATAATGATAATTTAAGCCCTACTGAAAAAGAGCTTGAAAAAGTATTAAGACCACTTTCATTTAAAGATTTTACAGGTCAACACAAGGTAGTTGATAATCTAAAAGTATTTGTAGCTGCTGCTGGGCAAAGAGGCGAAGCTCTTGATCACGTATTACTTCATGGCCCTCCGGGGTTGGGAAAAACAACTTTAGCACATATCATTGCCAACGAACTTAATGTTGGGTTTAAAGTAACATCCGGACCTGTGTTAGAAAAACCTGGCGATTTGGCTGGGTTACTTACAAATCTTGAAGAAGGGGATGTACTTTTTATCGATGAGATACATCGTTTAACTTCAGTTATCGAGGAGTACCTGTATTCCGCTATGGAAGATTATAAAATTGACATCATGATTGATACTGGCCCAAACGCCAGAAGTGTAGAGATAGAATTAAATCCTTTTACATTAATTGGAGCAACCACACGAACAGGATTGTTAACAGCTCCTTTAAGAGCACGATTTGGAATATCATCAAGGTTGGAATATTATGATGCAGAATTGTTGTCTAAGATTATTAAACGATCAGCGAATATTATTAATGTTGGAATTGATGATAATGCAGCAGATGAAATTTCTAGGCGGAGTAGAGGAACACCTCGTATTACCAATTCATTACTGCGTAGAGTTAGAGATTTTGCTCAGGTAAAAGGGGACGGCAGAATAAACAAGGAGATTGCTCTTTTTGGTTTGGATGCATTGAATGTGGATAAACATGGCTTAGATGATATGGACAATAGAATTTTGTTGGCTATTATTGATAAATTTAAAGGAGGTCCGGTTGGTTTAACCACTATTGCTACAGCAGTAAGTGAGCAAGCAGGAACTATAGAAGAGGTCTATGAACCTTTTTTAATTAAAGAAGGCTTTTTAATGCGAACTCCAAGAGGTAGAGAAGCTACAGAAAAAGCCTATCAACATTTAGGAAAAATAAAAGGACCTGATCAGGGGAATTTATTTTAAAGGATGAATTTTTCTGCTAAAGAAAAATACACTCACCAAATCAAATCAAAAGCATCTCGTTTAGGATTTTCTTTTTGCGGCATTTCAAAAGCAGGATTTTTAGAAGAGGAAGCGCCACGATTAGAAAAATGGTTGAACGAAAAAATGCATGGTAAAATGCAATACATGGAAAATCATTTTGATAAACGATTAGATCCAACTCTTTTAGTAGAGGGGTCAAAATCAGTGATTTCTTTATTGTTTAATTATTATCCTAAAAATATTCAAAGAGAAGATACTTTTAAAATTTCTAAGTATACTTATGGAGAGGATTATCATTTTGTCATTAAGGATAAGCTTAAAGATTTGGTTCATTTTATTAATGATGAAATTGGTGAAATTGATGCCCGAGTATTTGTAGATTCTGCACCAGTTTTAGATAGGGCTTGGGCTAAAAAAAGTGGGTTAGGATGGATAGGAAAAAATGGAATGCTAATCAATAAAGAACAAGGTTCTTTCTTCTTTTTGGCAGAAATAATTTTAAATTTAGAGTTGGAATATGATAACCCAATTACTGATCATTGTGGTACTTGTACAGCTTGTGTTGATGCTTGCCCTACGGAAGCTATTTTACCAGATAGAGTAGTCAATGGTCGTAAATGTATTTCTTACTTTACTATTGAGTTGAAAGATGAAATAATTCCAAATGAAGTTAAGGGGAAATTTAACGATTGGGTTTTTGGCTGTGATATCTGTCAAGATGTTTGCCCTTGGAACAGGTTTTCTCTAGCACATAATGAACCTAAATTTGCTCCTGATGCAAACTTGTTAAATTATTCTAAAAGAGAATGGAAAGAATTAACGGAAGAAATTTATCAAGAAATATTTAAGAAATCGGCAGTAAAAAGAACCAAATTTAAAGGGTTGAAAAGAAATATTGATTTTATATACTAATTTCCCCAACGGTAAGACTCATTGTCTATCCCTATTAAATCTAACACCCGATCAACAACAGTTTTAGCAACTTCTTCTATTGTTTTGGGTTGACTATAAAAGGATGGTGTTGCCGAGCAAATGATACCACCAGCTTCGGTTACCAACTTCATATTATTAATATGAATTAAATTGTATGGTGTTTCTCTGGCTACCAAAATTAGTTTACGTCTTTCTTTTAAAATCACATCGGCAGCACGTG
>JBFIEB010000081.1:0-9826 GCA_041603555.1 Vicingaceae bacterium | reverse complement strand
CTATCCGATGCTGCAGTTGGCATATTATGTGGTAAAACCGCTATAACAGGAGCTTATTTTAATGTTAAAATAAATGCCAAAGACATAAAAGATAGAACTTTTGCTGAAGGTTTACTTAAAAAAAGTGAAGATATTTATCAAAAAGCTATAGCAGTTGAACAAGAAACAATTGATTTATTTAACTCTAAAGTATAAGGCATGAAAATTTTACTATTCCTATTTACACTATTATTTTCTTCAGTAGCATTCAGCCAGAATGTAACCAACCTAAACGAAGCTAAACTAAAAGATGATATTAAAAACATATTAGTAAAAAAGTTAGATAGTGACACCAATTCTACATCCTTCATTATATGGATAAAGAAAAGTGTTAAGTCTCACAAACATGAAACTCACTCTGAGCTGATATATGTATTAGAGGGTGATGGTATTATGACGGTTAATGGAAGTAGATTTATTTTAAGTCCAGGAGATTATTTCAGGATTCCTAAAAATACTTTTCATTCATTAGAAGTTAAATCGAAAAGCCCTATGAAAGTCCTGTCTATTCAAACTCCTGAGTTTTTAGGTAAAGATAGAGTATTTGAAGAAGACACTAGCAAATAGGTAAAACCCCTTAATTCTAAAGGGCTAGAGCCATAGTTATCAACAAAAAATCTTATTTATCAACAATTCCAGCGTTTTTTAGCGCTAAAACTTGCGTGGTAGTTGAATTCGTCTATTTTTGTTAGCAGTTAATAGAAGAAAAAATAATGTTTAACCCTAAAAACTTAAAAACATGAACAAAGCAGAATTAATTGACGCAATGGCAAGTGGAGCTAAATTGTCAAAAGCAGACGCAAAAAGAGCTTTAGAAGCTTTAACTAAGGCAGCTACTGGAGCCCTTAAAAAAGGTGATAAAGTTGCTTTAATTGGTTTCGGATCTTGGTCTATTTCAAATAGAGCAGCAAGAACTGGTAGAAATCCTCAAACAGGAGCTACAATTCAAATTAAAGCTAAAAAAGTTGTAAGATTTAAAGCAGGTGCAGCTTTGGCTAGCGCAGTGAACTAGTTTTACAAAAAATCTTAAAAAAGGCTCTCCAAATTGGAGAGCCTTTTTTAGTTCCCAACGTATGTCCACTAAAAGCAACCAAGAAATATTAACATACCTTCTTGATTTTCTTTCTGAAAATAAAAAGACCCTGTTCTATAAAATAATAGAAGAGCGTACTAAATACCTTACTGTTGCTTTAGAGGATATATTTCAGCCACAAAACGCCAGTGCAGTATTGCGATCTTGCGATGTTTTTGGAATTCAAGATGTTCACATTATTGAAAACAGCAATAAGTATACTGTAAACCCTAAAGTAGTGCATGGCGCATCTAAATGGATTAATCTACACAAGTACAACAAAAAGAAAAATAACACCTTAGATTGCATTAATAAGCTTAAATCAGAGGGTTATAAAATTTTTGCAACAACACCTCATATCGATGATTGCTTAATTCAGGATATCCCACTAGACAATAAAATTGTGTTGATGTTTGGTACAGAAATGCATGGGTTATCAAAAATAGCTATGGATAATGTAGATGGCTTTGTAAAAATACCGATGTATGGTTTTACTGAAAGTTTAAATATTTCTGTTTCAGCAGCCATTAGTTTACACGAAGTCACTAAAAGATTAAAAGAATCTACTATCGATTGGGGATTAACTAAACAAGAAAAAACCGAACAATTAATTATTTGGGCTAAAAAAGTAATAAAAGATGGTCCAAAAATTGAAAAACAATTTTTGGAAGAATAAAATCATCTTCTTTTTCTTCTTTCTCTAAAGTTTCTGTTCCCTCCACCACTACTTTTTTCTAAGTTTCTTCTCCCTCTTTCGTTTCCGCTTCTACTTCTAGCTCTATATCCACTACTATTACCTCTTCCTCTTTCACTTTGTGGCTTATCTTGAGAAAATTCAACACGAATATCTCTATCTTCAATATTTTTGTTATTCATAGCACTTATCAGTCTTTCTCCTATTCCATCATCAACTCCCATAAATGAAAAACTATCAAATAAATCTATTTTACCTACAGAGCCTCCATCAATGCCAGATTGATTGCAAATAAAGCCTAACAATTGACCTTTATTCTCAAAGCCATCCATTTTACCAACATTAATAAATACTCTTTTAGTATTTGTTTCTCCTGTTCTTCTTCTTCCTGAACTTTCATTATCCCTTCCCTTTCTCATTCTAGTTGGATCAACGTTTATGTCACCAGCTTTTTCGTATGCTTTTAAGAAACGATTAAACTCTACGGAAACAAATCGCTCAATCAATTCTTCTTTGGCATAATCTTTTAAACTTTCATGAATTTGAGCCACAAAAGGAGCAATTCCTTTTTCATTTACTTCAATTTCATTTACATTTTTAATCAATTTCATTAATTGCATTCCACATATATCCTGACCAGAAGGAGCTTTAACTAATTCTAGGGTTTTCCCAATTTGTTTCTCTACCAATTTGATTTTACCAGACTTAGCTGGAGCAATTAATGCAATAGAAATTCCTGATTTTCCCGCTCTTGCTGTTCTACCACTCCTATGTGTGTAGCTTTCAATTTCATCAGGTAAATCATAATGAAATACATGGGTTACATCATCCACATCAATACCTCTGGCCGCAACGTCTGTTGCTACTAAAATTTGTATGGTTGATTTTCTAAATTTTCCCATCACTGTATCTCGCTGTCCTTGTGATAAATCTCCGTGCAAAGCATCTGCATTGTAACCGTCATTCATCAATTTAGAGGCAACCTCTTGAGTATCTCTTCTTGTTCTGCAGAAAACTATCCCAATCATTCCTGGATAGTGATCAATAAATCTTTTTAGCGCATAATACTTATCTCTACCATTCACCAAACAAAATTTATGGTCAATGTTTGCGGCACTACTATTTTTTGTTCCAACTGTAATTTTGATTGGATCTTCCATGTAGTTATTGGCTATACGCTCAACATCTTTTGGCATGGTTGCAGAAAACAACCAAGTTCTTTTAAATGCGGGTGTTGATTCTAAAATTTCATTAATATCTTCTTTAAAACCCATATTTAACATCTCATCTGCTTCATCCAACACCACTTTAGAGACACTATCAAATTTTAATGCTTTCCTATTAATTAAATCTATTGTTCTTCCCGGAGTACCCACAACAATGTTAACACCCTTTTTAATAGCTCTAATTTGATCTTGTATACTAGCACCTCCATACACTGCTACTATATTAACTCCCTCTGAGTACTTAGCATATTGTGCCATTTCTTTGGAAATTTGTATACATAACTCACGTGTAGGGCAAAGTATCAACCCTTGTATTGCTCTATATTCTGTATCGATTTGCTGAATCATTGGTAAGCCAAAGGCAGCAGTTTTACCCGTACCCGTTTGTGCTAAACCTACGTAATCTCTTTCCGTATCCAATAATGGCGGAATAGATTTTTCTTGAATTTCTGAAGGCTCCTCAAAGCCCATTGCTGTTACTGCTTTAAGTAATTCTTCACTTAAACCTAAGTCTTTAAATGTCATAATCTAATATTTTATACCGAACTGGTATAAAACATAAAGCGGGACTAAATCGCTGGAAAGTGTTTTAACCAATTGGTGGTTCACAAATGCTACCTATTTTTTATGTAGCGGTTGCAAAGGTGAAACTTTTTATTGGAATAAAAAAATTAAGACTCTTAGAACTAAAAATAAACCCCATAAAACTTAGTAGTACCACCCTGATTAAATTCGATAGTAGGTAATGGGAATTTTATAAAGCCAAATGCTCCTAATAAGGTATTGGCAAATTTACTTTTAGTTTTTATTCTGGTTAAATCAATATCCAAACTCACATAATATTGCTTATAGCGTTCAATTTCAGGGTGAGAAAGATTTTCAATAGATCCTGTCATACCATGAGCGCCATAGCCAACAGCTAAGTTTAACCATTTAGGAAATTTGGTATCTTTTCCTAGAAAAGAGGCAATGTTTGCACTTGCCCAATAAGTTTGCCCATTATAATCTTTAATAATACTCTCCATTGTGTTCTCGCCTAAAAAACCTGGTCTTAATGCTGCATACTCTGTATTATGATAAGAAAATTTAAGTAAAACGCGCTGTTCATTCCAAGCCATTTGTTGACCAATAAATATTCCTGTTCCTAAAGCATTAGCACCTACATCTCCCCAAGAATACCCCCAATTCTCAGAAAACCCATCCAATACTTCAACTGAAGTCAGAAAAAAAAATCCGAGTGTACCACCATACCAAATCGATTTATTTTTACTCACACCACTCCAACGTAAAGCTTCATACCCTGCCATACCCGTATAAAAAGAAGTCATGCTATGGCCAACTTTATCCATTTGTTCCCAGCTACTATTATCATTTAAGGTGTGAAATCCTGAGCTTTCATAATCGGCATACCAAAGAATATAAAGGTTAACCATTACACCTACATAACCTGCAGATTCCACGGCAATTACTGTTTTTAAGCGCTTTGGATTCAAAGTGTCTTGCTGAGCTTTTGCAAAATGCAAAACACTCAGTAAAAGTAAAAAAGATATGAATATTTTCCTTATCAATGAAATAGATTAAATAACTAGAAAGTTAATTATTTTGCAATAACCTTAAACTCTGTTCTTCTATTTTCTGCCTTACCTGCATCAGTTGAATTATCTGCTATTGGTTTGGTATCACCATAACCTTTTGTGGTTAACCGTTCTTTAGCGATGCCTTTACCCACTAGATAATCAAATACTGATTTTGCTCTATTTTCAGATAAAATTTGATTTGATTTAGCTGAACCTACATTATCAGTATGGCCTCCTAATTCAATTTTTACAGCCGAATTTTTGGTTAAGAATTTCACCAAAATATCTAATTCAATTTTTGACTTCTCTTTTAAATCATATTTATCTGTATCGAAAAATACATTCTTCAGTACTACTGGCTGGTCAATCTCAATTCTGTACAGGGGAACATTTTTAACAAATGGCTTTAAGGCTATTCCTCCAGTTAACATAAAATTTTCTGAGAAAAACAAATAACCATCATAAGTTACATTTAGGGCATATTCCCTATTTATTGGTAAGCTTACTAAATACTCACCTGTAGCTTTGTCAGCATAAGATTCAATTACTACCTTTCCTGTTGTTAAATCAATTAGCTCAAAACGAGCATCAATCGGTTTCTTAGTTACTGCATCATAAACTTTTCCCTTTAAATAATTTACTCTCTCAGGTTTAACATTGTTTGGCATTTCAAATTGGTATAAATCCAAAGCTCCATAACCACCTTCTCTATCTGAAGCAAAATAAGCTATATCACCGTTAGCCGAAACCAACAAACTATTTTCATCGTTGAAGGTATTGATTGGATAACCCAAATTTATAGGCGTAGACCACTCTCCTTTTTCATTTTTCTGGCTCATAAAAATATCTAACCCACCCATTCCTGGGTGACCGTTAGAAGAAAAATACAGAGTTTTACCATCAGGATGTATGTATACAGATTCTTCTACTCCTTTTGTATTGATAACATTGCTCAATCTTTTTGCTACAGACCAGACTCCCTCTTCATTCAGCACAGAAGTCCAAATATCTTGCTGCCTACTTTGCCCTCTACCAATCCCTCTAACAAAATAAAGTGTCTTACCGTCAGCAGAAAAAGATGGTTGGGTTTCCCAGTGTGATGAATTTATTTTTTGTCCCAAGTTTTTTGGTGGTGTCCAATTGTCGCCAATATTATAAGCATAAAAGAGATCACAACTTCCAAAACCTTCTTTGCCTCTACCATATCCTTCAACAGGGTCATCACAGGTCGTAAAAATTAAAAAACGACCATTTGCAGATAGTGAAGGTGCTCCTTCATTGGTCATACTATTATTTATGGCAGCAACATTTACACTTTCACTCCAAGTTTTTCCATCAAACCGACTCATATAAAAATCTTCATTGAACCCTGTATAAGTCATTTTACTAGTTAATCTTCTAGTGTAAAGGAATGTTGACCCATCGACTGAAATAGAAGGAAAATATTCTGCCATTGGGCTATTAATGTTCTTACCCATATTAATCGGATTAAAAGCCACCGGGTGCTTTAAAGCTTCTATAGCAAATTTACAATCTCTCAATCCGTCTTTAGCCATATCTTCCATCATTAAAGGAGAACCTTTTACTTGTAAATAGTTTGTGAAATTTTTCTTAGCATCTTCATACATGCCAAATTTCAATTGCAATGCGGCAGCTGAGGCATAGATGTCCGGGTAAAACGTTGGGTCAATTTCGATACACCTTAAGTAATGTTTTAAAGCCTTTTTATACTGAAAAATTTCTGTATAAACAAAAGCCAGCATTACTTCTGCCTCAATAAAATTTGGATCTTTTTCTATTGCACTTAAAAAATTTACCTCTGCTAATTCATTATTTCTTGCATCATAATAAGCCTTACCTTCTTTGTATAATTTCATCGCTTTCTTATTTGTAGAAGATACAGTGGTTTGTTGCTGTGCAGTGCTACAATTAGTAAAAGTGAATACCAGAATAAATGTTATTATATGATGAATCTTTCTCATTATTTAAAGTTACCATTTAAGGTATTTGCATGTATTTATGTGTTTGT
Source organism: Vicingaceae bacterium (assembly GCA_041603555.1). Classification (GTDB taxonomy): domain Bacteria; phylum Bacteroidota; class Bacteroidia; order Flavobacteriales_E; family Vicingaceae. The sequence goes on along the minus strand of JBFIEB010000081.1, from coordinate 3,189 downwards.
AAAGATATGTTCCATTTCGGATTTTCCATTGCATAATCAATAATCATTGGCATTACCTTTTCTCTGTTACTCCATTCTGGCTGTAAATATAATTTACATTGCTCTCCCACTTTTTCAGCATGACTTTCTGCCCACTTGATGTCATCTTTATTGTAGATAATAACTTTTAACTCGTCTGCCCTACTATAAACTTCTGGTAAAGGTGGAAGATTTTTCTTAGGAGACAAACAAATCCAATGCCAAATACCGCTTAATAAATGAGCTCCTGAAGTTTCTAAAAACACTTCTACTCCATTATTTGATAATTGCTGTGTTAAATAATCCAAATTATATATCAACGGTTCACCTCCAGTAATAACGATTGATTTTGCTGGATAGTCTTGAATATTTTTTACGATATTCTCAACGTCAGTTAACGGGTGTAAGTTAGGGTTCCAACTTTCTTTCACATCACACCAATGGCAACCTACATCGCATCCTCCTACCCTAATAAAATAAGCTGCCTTACCCGTATTATAACCTTCCCCTTGAATAGAATAGAATTCTTCCATTATCGGAAGCTTAAATCCCTTCTCAAGTAGCTCTTTCTGCTCTAATGATATATTTTCTATCTCATCAATCATGCTAAGCAAAAGTAACAATATATAAATTGTTGTAATTTTGAAAAAACAACGTTATGAAAAAAATAATTTATACAACAATAATTTTAGGTCTACTCTATTCTTGTACTGGAGTAAATTACAAAGTTCCTCAACCACACGGTGGAAAAAACTTAGATGAATTTCCTGAAAAAATGAGAGGTACATTTGAAGTAAAATTGATGGATGAAGAAAAGAATTCTGGAGCTGATACCATGATTATTTTTTCGAACTACTACTTAGATGGAAAGAATGATATTAAAAAAGTTTATTTATCCGACAGTACCATCATCAGAGAATTTAAGGGTAATTATTACTTTAGTGGGAAAGCATACAACGAAGAGCATTGGACTGTTGCTCAAATAGTAATTGAATCGAATGATAAATTTATGATAAATGGTGTTTATGATACAGATGATGACGAAGATTTGTTTGTGGAAAATGTGAATAACATTACTGCAATTACAGTCGTAAAAAATAAAAATGGAGGTACAGATTATGTCATTAACCCAACTCCTAAAGAGTTAGAAAAATTATCCAAAAACAATTTCTTTAAGCCGGTATATGAATTCACTAGAATTTCAGAATAAAAAAAGCTGTAAGAATTTCTTACAGCCTTTTTTATTTATATTTTAGATTATTCTTTAATAATTTTTTTAGTTATAACATTGTTCCCATTGGATAGAACAACCAAGTACAATCCATTGGCGTAATCACTAAGATCTAACATTCCTTTTTGCATAGGACTTAGATTTAATTGATTAATTATTCTTCCATTAGCATCTATCACTTTTGCTAAAAGTACGGCATCTCCATTATATTCAAAATGAAACACACCATTAGATGGGTTTGGATGAATATTAAAACTATTAGTTAATGAGTTTTCATTAATACTACTTGGCTCTGCAACGCTAATGTCGTCTATTGCCATATCACTTGCCCAATTACTTCCAGTAACACCTCTAAACCTAAAGTTTACAATATTCCCTAAATATGCAGTTAAAGACTCTGTTCTTTGAAGCCATGCACTTCCCTGTGCTCCAACAATAGCAGTTGTAATATCATTCGTCCATGTACCATTCATGAAAATATCCACATGTAACTCGCCCATAGTTGATCCGAACAGATGATAAGCAAAAGTTAATTGAGGGTTTATAGCTGAAGTTAAATCAATACATGGAGAAATCAAATTAGCTTGCATATTAAAACAATTTGAGGCCTCTAAATAAAGATAATTTCCTGTTGATGTTCCCGGGTTAAAATCTGTCCCTGGACCAGTTCCGGCCGATGGAGTTCCTCCTTCATCTGTTCTCCAATCATTATCATCAACTGCAAGATTAGTTTCATTTATAAAATCATTTATAGTAGGGCAAACATCAGCTTCACAATTCGAACCAGTACTACAGAGCGTAAAGGTCTCAAAATCTTCACTCCATGGTAATGCATTTGGCGTAGAAAGAGTATAAGTAAATTGAGAAATAATTGAATCGTTAGAGCTATTTCCATCCCCTACTAAATCATTCCAAACTACTAAATCTATAAGACCTGGTGCCGGAGTAATTTGTGTAGTAAAGGTATAATTTACGTTTGCTCCTGGAGCTAAAGTACCAGTGTAAACTTCATTTACTGCAGGGCCCGCATTAACAGTATAATGAACAGGAACATTCGAAATTGATGTGGCTCCATCATTTGAAATGTTTATTTTAACATCAATAATAGCTCCCATACAACTTAAATAAGTGGAATTATTTGTAAGTCCACGAGGCGCTAATCCAGCATCCACAGCAAAAACACAATTAAATTGTCCAGCAGCTTGAAAGACAGCATTTGCTCTTCTACCTTCACAGTTATTTGGGGCTAAAGCTTTAACACTCCACCAATGGCTTACAGTTGATTGAGCGGGAATCATTAAGGATGTTCCTGTTCCTGTACCTACGGCATCCATATACATTGCTCCTAATAAACTAACTTCATAACCTGTAGCACCAGGTACTGCATTCCATGACACCAACATAGAATCTGGGCACACACTAATAACATTTAAACCAGTTGGTACTCCATGTATAGAAAATGGTTGATGGCTTTGACTAGAGCTAGCTCCTCTTGTAACTCTTACAAGTGCCTCACCGGTAACTATATTAGGAACGTTCCAATCCAAATATCTCTGAGAAGCACTTACCCCAGCAGCAATAACATTCCAGCTACTTCCATTATCATCAGAGTATTCCACATTAAAAGTACCTGAGTTACCAAATGCATCCCATCTGATTTTCTCATCAATAGCGTGATTAATTCCTTCACCACCTATTGGATAAGTTAACACCACATCATCTGTTACAAATTCATAAACTACGTAATAGGTTTGCGGTCCTTGTGGAATAGAAAATCCAGCTATCTCAATATTGTATGTTCCAGCAGTTGGATTGTCAATGGTAACTTGTTCCATATTATTTAAATTATCTACCCCTCTAACTGCTGGTAAATTTAATGTTGTCGCATTAGGTGTAGCATCAAGTACCCATGGATTATAAGGAGTTGAACTTGGATCTCT
>JBFIEB010000080.1:0-9974 GCA_041603555.1 Vicingaceae bacterium | reverse complement strand
TTCCTTCCCAAAGTAGAAAGTTTCCAATCGCACATTATTTCTCTCCGCTTGCTTATATAAATTGGTTTGAAATTAGTTCTAATTGACAAGGATGACGATAGGCAGATTTGCATTGAACGACCTATTGCTTCATTAATTTGAGGCATATCCCTAAATCCATGCGATAACAAATCACTTGCAAAATATTTTAATTCACTTTCGAGCAGTGATTCATTAAATTGGTCAATGACTAGACTTCGTATATTTTGAGTATAAACTTTTATTACCATATTTTCTTTTTTTTATTGTACAGGAATAGAATGTTTATTTTTCCATCCATTATATTTCCTCCGAATACGCCAAACACTAAAAGCAATACCAAAAAACAAGAGACCACAAGCAATTAAAAAAGTGGATATTATCAACACTAAAAATTTAGGAAATAAAAAAATTAATATTCCTAGTACTAAAAAGTTTATTCCCAATAAAAGGTACATCCACCAAGGCGAAACTAATTGGCGGGTTAGGTCATCATAAAATTCTATTTTAAACATAATCTATCGTTTTTGATTCAGAAATTTCTTTAAGTCTTATAAATAAATTCTCTTCCGTTAAACTCAATTTAGAAGGTATTTTCACGTTTACTTTCACCATCATATCTCCGAACTGTCCTGCTTTTAAATAAACAGGCATTCCTTTCCCTTTAACACGAAATAATTTTCCATTCTGTGTGCCTGGAGGTACTGTAATATTTATTGGTCCCAAAAATGTGTTCAATTCAACTTTTCCTCCAAGAATAGCAGTATAGATATCTATCATAAGTAATTGCTGTAAATCATTACCAATCCATTTATAAAGATGGTGAGCTGGGACATGAATCTGAATAATTAAATCACCTGATGGCCCACCATTTATCCCCTTTGAACCTTTTCCTTTAATTCGTAGATTCTGCCCATCTTTAATTCCAGGCTTTATAGTAATTCTTATTTTCTCATTATTAAGCTGAATGGTTTTAGTAACTCCGTAATAACTTTCTTCGAGCGATATAGTAGTTTTCGTTTTGTAATCCCTACCTCTAGTTGTCGGGTTCCTACCAGTTCTACCTCCCCTCCTCTGCCCAAATATATTACTGAAAAAATCTGAAAAATCATCTCCACCTGATTGATGCTGACCCCATTTAGACCAATTAAAATCCCCCTGTCGCTCATCTTCTTTAAAATGACGCCAATCTTCACCTAGCTCGTCATATTTTTTTCTCTTCTCTTCATCCCCCAAAACATCATAAGCCTCACTAATTTCTTTAAATTTTTCCTCGGCTCCCTTATTTCCCAGATTCTTATCCGGATGCCATTTAATGGCAAGCTTTCGATAAGTTTTCTTAATTTCTTCTTTACTGCTATTTTTACTAATTCCTAGTATTTTATAGTAATCTTTATAATCCATTTATCATATTACTGGTATCTCTTTTCGCTTTACTTTTGAAATACCATTTCCATTATGATAGAGCTTAATAGTTAAAACACCATTCTCAAATTTAGCAGTAATGTTATTTTGATCAGTATAAGTTGCCAACTGAAATGAATGTTTAAAGTTATCGACATCATGCTCCTTAATGATATATTTAGAATTCAATTCCTTAATCTCATCCCTGTGCCCTTTAACAGTTAGAACATTATTATTAATTCGTAAAGAAATTTGTTCTTTTTTGTACCCTGGCAAGTGGATTTCCAGCAAATAATACCCTTCAAGCTTCTTTATATTCAAGGGGAATCTTTTAGTTTCTCTAGCCATTTTCAACTCTTTAAAAGGATCTCTTCCCATTAAAAATTCTCTATTAATCAACGGCTCCCAATAGGTATTGAATCGATTTCCGAAACTCTTTTTATGAACCTGTGGTAATTTCATTAATTCCATACTTGTAAAATTTAATTAAATTGAAAGGGACGAATTGCTATCCCAATTTTTAAAAAGCCAACGTATAATTTAGGTTTTTTTCCTCAAAAGTATGCTCAGTAATGGAGAATGATTCCATTTTTATTGCCCTTAAATTTCTTTCAAATGCATAAAATTCATCTTCCAATTTTTTATGGTCTTCTCTAAATTGCTCATCATCTGGAAGAAAAGAATTCATCATTAGTTCTTCCAACCGAATCATATGATTGTTTAATTTGAAAACGATTTTCTTATGCTGATCATTTGCGTTTTTTAATTTTTTGATATTATCGTGTATATCGGCAATATTTTCATCTTTAATTAACCACAAAAAATTTTTATTTATAGCGTTGGTTATAAATCGTAACTCATAATGATAAAATTCCAGATCAGTTTTCCACTCATCGGAAAGTAGGTATAATTCCTCCCAGCTTTCTTGGTAGTAATGTTTAAAATGTGCTTTTGCTTCCATTAATATTTTTTAATAATTAAGTTGTAATGTTTTATCTGTATCCAATTGCAAATGAGTTCCTTCTGTATGTAATATTTTTTCAGCTTTTTTTATGTCCTTTAATGGACCATTAACTACCACCATAAACATTCCCAAATTCAGCTTTTCTTCATATTTAACAACTGATTCTTTAGTTATTCCAAGCCTCACTAATATTGATGTGACACCTCCACCAATCAACCCAATATCAAACCCTGCAATAGCACCTATTAATGCACCAGCACCATACAAAAACCCAAAACCAGGAATAGCAAATACGCCAATGCCAGTCAACAAACCTGCTACCACTCCAGCTCCGGCACCTATGAGCAACGGAGCATTTTTAACAGTGTCGTAAGATTGAATATGAAGATCTCCATCTACCACTACAGCTTTACCAATAAGAGAAACTTGTTTTAGGGAAAACCCAGATTTATCCAATGCCCTTACTGCATTTAGTGCTTTTTCGTGTGTGTCGTAAATAGCTACTTTAGATTTCATTATTCTGTTGTTTCTGTTGTTAGTTTTTTTTAATTCTTGTAACTTCATTAAGATAATTATTGTTGTTTGACTTTCAGTATAAGAACACAAGCCCAACATTTATAAAATAACGTCATTTGCTACATGATATCGATGACTTTTGTTACCTATAACTGCTGACTTTGGTTAACGTTATGAATAACCAATATCGTTTACGAGCTTATTAAATGCTTTAATTTCTCTTCTTCAATAACATGTTCTGTAACTTTAAAAATTTCTCTTTTAAGTGCTTTAAAGTTTTTTACAAATTCTGAAAATTGATTTTCTAAAATCTCATGTTCATCTCTTATTTTCATTTCATCATGAGAAAAAGGGTTTTCTATTAATTCTTCTAAATGGGCAAAGTGTTTAATAATTTTATTATAAAATTCCTTTTTCTCTTTTATTGTTTTGGATAATTTACTAGACAGAGCTTGTACTTTATCGATATTTCCATCCTTAATTAACCAAATAAAATATTTACTTACTAGGTTTCGTAAAAACCGTGACTCGTCACGATAAAATTCTATATCAGATTTCCAGTGTTCAGTAATAACATACAATTCTTCAGTATTTACTTTATGCAAATAGTCGCTTTTAGGCCTTAGTGTTAGTTCCATTGATTCGAGTATTTAATTATTTATCTTTTTTAAATTTTAATTTCACCTTTTCAATAGCCCTCTCCAAATCAACCAAAGCACTATCAATTCCAATTTTAAGCTCTTCAATAGTTTGCTTAGATGCCATTTTTAATTGTTCAATTTTTCTTGTTATTATTTTCTGCTTTTTATTAAGACTTGCTACAGCTTCTTTTACTTCTTCAGTTGCATTTTCACGTAAGTCATATTCAATTTTATTAATAATCACCAACGTTTTATCTCTTTTTGTTTCAAGTTGGGCAATCATATTCTCTCTACTTATTTCAAATGAATCCTTTTCTATTGTCTCTACATTTCTAGGTAACTTTGCTTCATCTTGCTGCCATGGCGAGTTTATAATACGCTCTTTGTTTTTATCTGATTCACATGAGATAACTATTAACACCGATATTATAAATATTATAGTTTTCATAGTAAATAGCTTATTCGTTACATTCCAAAAGCATAGTAATAATTAAAAGAATCACCTAGGTATCGTCCTTCTATCATAATCCCCCCTGTTGTTCCTTCCATTTGACTAATAAAATCAGCAATGGATTTTATAATTTTATTATTTACCTTGGTAATTACAAATCCCTCTCTTATTTCTGTTTGTTTTCTAAGTTTTCCACTAAATAATTTTGCCACTTTCACACCATTGCTAACCTTGTATTCTTTCTTATCTTTTGAGCTTAGCTCAACCAATTCTACACCTAGTATATTTAAAATCTCTGAACTTTCTTTTTTAAGTAATTCTGTGTTCCCTTGTTTATTCTTGAGAGTTGCTATTATTTCTTTCTTTTTCCCATCCCTTATCAGACTAATTTTCACTTTTTCTCCTGGTTTTTTTCGAGCTATGATCTCCTGCAATTTAGGGGCATTTGAAGTTTCGATATCATCAATTTCTATGATAACATCTTTTTCCTTTATTCCTGCTTTTTTTGCTGCTCCATCAGTTAATACACTATCAACATAAACACCAATAGCTCTGTCAATCTTCAATTCTTTTGATAGTTCACTGTTTAAATCTCTTATTGTAATACCCAAATAACCTCTTTGTACTTTTCCATAATTTAACAAGTCGTTTATTACTTTTTTGATAATATCCGAAGGAATAGCAAAAGCATAACCAGCGTATACACCTGTTGGAGTTGCAATAGCTGTGTTTATTCCAATAAGTTTTCCTTCTAAATTTACCAAAGCACCACCACTGTTTCCCGGATTTACAGCAGCATCGGTTTGTATAAATGATTCTATTGCCCCCTGATCTTTTAAAATATTAATATTTCTTGCCTTGGCACTAACGATGCCTGCTGTAACAGTTGAAGCAAGATTAAAAGGATTTCCTACAGCCACTACCCATTCTCCAATTTCTATGTTGTCGCTGTTGGCAAACTCTATAAATTGTAGTCCTTTTTCTTTTATTTTAATAAGGGCAAGATCTGTTTGAGGGTCAGTACCTTTTACTACTGCCTCGTATGATCTCCTATCATACAATGTAACCTCTATTTTATCAGCATCTTTCACCACATGATTATTCGTAATAATATAACCATCATCAGTTATAATTACGGCAGACCCGCTTGTTTCGATTGGTTCTCTTGGATACAAGGGTGATTCCGGATAACGAAATTCAAAACGCCTAAAAAAAGGGTCTCCCTTAAAAAAATCATCAAAAAAATCGGGCATTTCATAGTAAAATTCTTTGCCATCCTCCTTTTCTTTAAAAGACTTTTCAGGCCTATAGCTACTTTTCACATGAACAACACAAGGCGTTGCTATTTTAGCTGCCTGTCTAAAATCAACCAACCCAACATAAGATTCCCTTGCTATTGTATTGCCCTTTTTTTGATTACTCTGTAACTGATCAATGTTGAACAATTCATTTTTCTTTTCTCCTTGGGCTAAACATCCGATATAAAATAAAGGAAGTAAAAAAAATATCAAAAGATTTTGTTTATTCATCATCATAAAAATTTATTCTACGAAATAACGCCATTCCCCGAGTTAAAAGGATGACGCATGTTATCAGAAACCTAGAACTTTTGTTAGTAAGCGGATAAAACAATTTTAACCTGATACATGGTAATCATCCAACATCTTTTCATAAATTTCATTTACTAATTCTGCTGGAGAATATTTTGGTGCATTCTTAACAAACTTTTTATTTTTATTCAGGTATATTTTTCGATTATCATAATCAACTTTTTTTATCCAATCCAAGGATAACATTACCTCTTTTTTTTTCGATGGAGTGTCTCCTGAAATAGTAGCAACAAGGTACTTTATTTCCCATTTATCATCATCAATTAACACTTCGCTACAATGACCAATAATTTCATTTTCCACATTAATTTCATAATCAATTATATCATTAAAACTTTTTAATTCTGAATGAAGATCTTTATCCACAATCGTTTTTTCATTATAAAAGTGGATAGCCTTTGGGGGAATATATGCATCATCCCAATAGCTGGGTGTTCCATAATACTGATTCCATACTTTTTCCTTTTCTCTTGAAAAAGGAAAATTGTCCTTGAGTTTTGGCGCATTCTTTAATTGATTCATTGTTACTGCGATTGGAAAATGTTTGCTTTCCCACTTTGGTTTTTTTAATAAACCCCTTCCCACTAGTAATTTTTCACCTGGAAACCCTATTCCCATATCAATTTCAAGGTAACGAATTGTCCAATATTTTTCATCAAACAGAAAGTCTTCAACAGTTCCTTTTTCAGCATTAATTTCTTCAACTTTATAGCCCAATAATTCTTTTAAACTTCTTATCATATTTTTATTTTTTTAATAAAATTATCTACTAGTAAAAGTACGTGCTGTTTTATTTGAACATCAATAACATAAATCACTTAAAAATGAAGATTTTAGTTAGTGAAAAGAGATAACTCCATTCGCTAATCATTCTTTAACATATAATAATGAAAATTATCATAATGCTAAAGAATTTGATGATTTTTGGCACTTCTAAATAATGATAATTATCATTTCTAATTATTATAAGACAATAGAATTTTGCATCCAAAAATACAAACCTATTTATCGTAGGTGGTTAATATTGATAAACATAGTGTAAATGATGGTTTTGCTAAATCATTTTCTGATAAGGCAGAGATTAGTATATGGTTTGATACCTATGAAGATATATTTTCTGATTTTGATCCTAGACCATTTTTGAGACGAACTTTATCGATTGATTTTGTAGATCAAATTAAAAGAATGGCAAAAGATTTAGATAATGAAAACATAATATTAAAATTACTATTATTAGGAGCTAACCGAAATAAAAAGGACGAAGAAATGATAATTAAAAAATTACATTTTTATTTTGAAAACAATCGCAACAATTTACTTATCGAAAAGAAAAAAATAACTTTACAAGGCTTTAAGTTATTATCAGCAGGTTTATTGTTTATGTTAGCTTCAAGTTTTATTTCTTTTTCAAAATCGGAAGTATATTATATGCATCTTTTGCTTGTATTGCTTGAACCAGCTGGGTGGTTCTTGCTTTGGATGGGTTTGGATGACCTCACTTATTACTCGAGAATAACAAAAAATGACATTGATTTTTTTTCTAAAATGACAAATTCAAAAATAGAATTTGGTTCTTATTAATCACATTATTTTAATTTTTTCGGTAACAAAAAACAATCTTGAAGTAAACATTTATCATTTATATTTTTTAGAACAAGTATAAATTTTGAAGGGTATTATAATATATAAGATGGATGATTAAAGAATATATAAAAGATGACATAGCAGTTGTCTGGGATGATAAAAAATGTATCCATTCAGGAATTTGTTATAAAGGGTTACCGAATGTGTTTAAACCAAACGAACGTCCTTGGATTCAGACCGAAAACGATACCAAAGCAAGAATTACTGAACAAGTATTACAGTGTCCTTCAAAAGCACTATCAATTAAATATTAAGATAGATATAACATGGTATATGTAAAAAAACTAAGAACTAAAAAAACTAATAAAAGGAAAAATGAAAGTTATAAAAGTCATTTCAATTGTATTAATAATAATTATTATAATATTTATTTTAATTGGAGCACAATATGGTGCATTTAAAACGGTCGATGTTTCGATAGACAGATTGGGTGGAGAAATTTTAGTTTATGAAGAAGTAAAGGGGCCTTATAATCAGACCGGTTTAATTATAGATAAGATCCAGAAAAAATTAGCAGATGAAGATAAGATCAATACTACCCAAGGGTTTGGTATTTACTACGATAATCCACAGCAAGTTGAAAAGAGTGAATTGCGATCTGAAGTTGGTTGCATTCTTGAAATCACAGATATTGATAAATTACCGAGTCTAGAAAAAAAATATAATATCAAGACATTTCCTGAAAAAGAATACATAACAGCCGAATTTCCATATAAGGGAAAAACATCCATATTTATTAGCATTATGAAAGTTTACCCTGCACTAAATAAATTTGCACAGCAAAAAGGATTAAATGAAGAAGGTGCTGTAATGGAAATCTATGATATTCCAAATAATAAAATATTGTACCGCAAGGAGTTGTTGAATTAAACTATTCAATAATCCCAAATTGTTTTTCTCGTGATTGAACTTTATTATTAGGGTGAAATCTTCAAACCACCATATTTAAGTGCCATTAGTAAAATGATATTATCCCATCCATTTTTCTAAAAACACACCTGCAAGATAGGCTAGCGCAGCAGCAGCTATACCTAGTAATAAAGTTTCGATAATTCCCCTTACCCAATTTGTTTTTGTGACATAACTTTTTAAAAAGCCAATAACTATAAAAGCTATAAAAGTTAAGACTGAAGATATTAAAAAGAGATTTACTTCGAGTTCATATTTATAATCCAATATATAAATGGAAAGAGGGATAAATCCAACAATGCCAAATGATATAAAAGTAGCTGTGCCAATTGCAAATAACTTTCTGCTATCAGGAACCATTTCTAATTCATGTTTCATCATTATATCTACCCAATGATCGTTGTTTTCAGTAATTTTTTCAACCACGCGCTCAAGTAATTCTCCTTCAAAGCCTTTAGCTTTAAATATGTCTCTAATATCCTGTACTTCGGATTCACGTAAATTTTCTATTTCCCAGTATTCTTTTTGCTTAACTTTTTCATACTGTTGCTTATTAGATTTTGCCGATAAAAAACTACCAACTCCCATAGAAAAACCATCTGCAACTAAGTTAGCTAAACCAAGTATAATTACCACTGAACTGTCTAAATGTGCCCCAGTGGCACCTGCTACTACAGCAAAAGTGGTAACACTACCATCTATACCACCGTAAACAATTTCACCGAGATATTGATGACATTTTTTAAACATATACTTTAGTTATTAAATTTGAAGTATTTATAGATTTCACCAGCCAAAAGTACAGAAGAAGATAAGACAAAAAGCACAATGAAATCGATTATGTAAAGTGACTGAAAATGAAAAATTGAAGCCATCCAAGGTACTTCCGTTACTAGAACTATCAACAATGCAGAAAACCCAACTGCTATATTAATGTGGTTATTCGAGAAAAAGCCTATTTTAAAAATGGACTCTTGAATGGATCTCAAATTATATACATTGAACAATTGGGTAAATGCCATAACAACAAACACTCCTGTTCTAGCCTTTTCTATACCATCTTGATCATAATAAAAAAAGGTTGCTAATGAAAGCCCAACCATTATAATAACATTGATGAATAGAAAAGGTAAAATTTCTTTATTCAAAATATGTTCATTCCTCATAGAACTGTTCTTAGTTAATATGTTATTATGCCCTGGTTCAGTAGCCAATGCTAGGCCTGTTACACCATCGGTCACTAAATTAAGCCATAGAATTTGTGTTGCTGTTAAAGGTAGTGGTAACCCCAAAGTGATAGATAAAATAAGTGTAACACTTTCTGCAATGTTTGTAGTTACTAAGAAAAAACTGGTTTGTCTGGAATTCGCGAAAACAATTCTACCTTCTTCAACTGCATTCACAATACTAGCGAAATTATCATCAGCAAGTACTACATCTGAGGCCTCCCGAGCTACGTCAGTACCCATAATACCCATTGATACCCCAACGTCAGCTTGTTTTAAGGCAGGTGCATCATTTACCCCATCTCCTGTCATGGCAATCAGTTGCCCCATTGCTTGTAGTCGCTTTGCTATTTTAAGTTTCATTACAGGTGTAAGTCGTGCATAAATGGATATGTTGTTGATGGATTCATCAAATTCTTCTTCGTCCAACTGAAGTAACTGATGTTCCGTCAAAGCTCTGGTATCACTTTCGTTTCCATCTTCAGTAATACCAGATGCTTTTGCAATGGCGACAGCTGTATTCACATGATCTCCTGTTAGCATCATAACGCGAATACCGGCTTTTTTACATTTTTTTACTGCTTCTTCTGA
>JBFIEB010000079.1:0-9977 GCA_041603555.1 Vicingaceae bacterium | reverse complement strand
TGTGCCTTACGCCCAGATATATATTGGAGATGCTGTTGGATTAAAAGCAAAAAACCATTGGTTTGACCAAACAAAAAATATCTTTATTACCGGAATAGCAACAACAGTTATTGTGGGGTCTTTTAAACGAATTATTGGAAAAGAAAGACCAGATGGGTCAAGTAATCATTCATTCCCTTCAGGGCATACTGCTAATACTTTTGCTGGTGCTACTATATTGTACCATGAATTTAAAGACGCTCATCCCGTCTATGCTGTTAGTGGATATTTATTTTCTGCTACCACAGGTAGTTTTAGAGTAATGAATAACAAACATTATGTATCTGATGTACTGGCAGGAGCAGGTGTAGGGATTCTTATTGTAAACCTTGTATACCTGATAGAACCCTTAAAAAATTGGAATCCATTTAAAAGGATTAACAACCTTACATTTAGCCCAGTAATTAATGCTGATGAAGTTACTTTTGTAGCGTCATTTAAATTTTAGAGCCTCAACAATGAAATTAGTACTCTTCATATTTTCGCTTGTTTTTGTTGCTAATGGGTTTGGACAAAAAGAAAAAAAACAGAAAGAGCCTAGGGAAGAACAGGTTTACCAAATAAATGATGAGTTACAATATGTTTATCAAAAGCCTCGAGTATTTGGGTTTATAACCAGTATTCCAAAAAATTATGTTGGTTTGGGAAAAGAAACAGTTAAAAAAGAAAACCTAAAGTGGTTTGGATTAACAGCTTCGACTACTATGCTTCTTATTGCTGCAGATGAACGATTATTGGATGCTTCAGAAAATTTACAACACCTTGGAATAGAAGAGAATCATAAATATGCTGAAGTTGCGGATGGGGCGTTTAGTTTTCCACAAAATTCTGCTTCAGCATTGTACTATTTGGGTCACGGTAACACATCTTTTTTGATAGGTGCAGGATTTTTGATAACAGGAGGAATAAAAAAAAATTATCGAGCAATTCATACATCAAGTGAAATATTAGAAGGGATATTAACACTAGGTGTTCTTACCCAAGGATTAAAGAGAGTTTTTGGTAGAGAAAGTCCTTATGTAAGTACTACTCCTCGAGGAAAATGGTCTGGATTTCCTGGATGGAAAGAATATGCTAAAAACACTCCACATTATGATGCTATGCCGTCTGGGCATATTGCAACTTTAACCTCAACAGTAACTATTTTATCAAAAAACTATCCTAATGTGAAATGGATTAGACCTGTGGGCTATACTTTAATTGGAGTATTAGGTATAGAAATGATGAATAGTGGGGTACATTGGGCATCCGACTATCCTTTGGGAATTCTTATTGGTTATTCAGTAGGGAGCATTGTTGCTAATGGTAAAATAAAAAAAGTGCAACCTGATAATTTTTCTGAAAATAAAGTTCGTTTTACGCCTCATTTAGTTTTAAAATCTTCTTATGGAGATAATTTGATTGGGGTTGGTTTTACCTTTTAGTAGAATAACCCTGAATTACTAAATCCGTTAAAGTAAAATTTTATTGGTTTTACTTTTTGTCCTTCCTTAAATAAGTATTGTTCTCCTTTAGCGTCTATCATTGGAATGTGTGCATTGATGTTTTTAGTAATTTTTGGAAGCACGATGAAATCATGTATAAATCTATTTTGAACAGTATGCCTTACTTTTTCACTATCAATCCCGACATTAGCCTGATAAGTTTGGTAATAATTTCCGACATATTTAAGCTGTGCACTTAATAATCCATGTGAAAATTGCGTGTATTTACCCCCTACTGTGTTTTCATAAACATGATTGAACGGGTAGCTCTCATCCGTAATTCTTTGTCCCATTTCCCCAGTGAATAGTGTAGTATTTATACCTAATTGGATGTTTTCCTTTTGATATTGAAAAAGAAAACCTCCTGTCCTATAACGGTCTAATTTTGGTTGTGCAAAAAGGTCATTCTCGGCTATAAAATTATAATCACTAACCTGTATGGAGACAGTTCCTGTTTTTTGACTGGTTTGAATATCATTAAAATAGAAATTATATGCATAACCAAAGCTATTTTTTCTTTGGCTTTGATTACTTATCGAACTATAAAAATCATTAGTTATGGTATCTTTTTTTCCATAGTTGTAAACAACACCTAGGCTAACAACACCTTCAACAGATTGTTGATTTGGACCTAGATTTTTGCCATTAAAGTATAGCCTCAACTCTGGATTAATTTGAAAATGATTATTATGATAATATGAATTAATACTCACCCCAAAACGATCGATATGTGTGCCTATGGCGAGTATAATTCCAACATTAACTCCAACTTTACCTTCTTGATATTGTTGGGAAAAGGAATTTTGAATGCAACAGCATAGTACAACAAAAAACAATACAGTATTTCTTAGTGTATTTTTCACTCCAATAAAACGCTTAGTTCAAATTATAAGTGTACCCTAGGGTAAGCTCTGTATAGTCAGCTTTAGCCATATTAGCTTTTATATGTGCCCCTAAAAATAAATTATGTTTGGGTAATTTATGTGTATTTATTAAATACAAATTGAGGCCTATTCTGGTTAACAAATTTTTTTGAAGGGTTAAACCAACACCTGTGCCAGGATTAAATTTTCTGTAAAAAGGTTTATGGAGGTTGACACCTAACAAAGCATCTATACTCATGTGTCCCATTAAAAATTCATTACCCAAATAAAAACTAAAATTAGAAGAAGACCAATTAGGACTATCAATAAGCTCTTCAATTTGATTATCGGCAATATGGTCATAATAGGTTTTATAATATCGATAGGTAAAACCTGCACGAAGTTTAATGTGTTTATTAAACAATACTGCCGCACTGACATCAGATGAATAAACTGGTTTTAAAAACCCCATTGCTGGTCCTTCTGTTTCATCTTGATCATGAAAACCTAATCCTTCCTCAAAAGTAATGTAGTATTTCTTAGGAGAAATGTTAGCTCTTTTTATTCGATTTGGTTTAACGTAGTTATCTTCTTTTTGATTGTAAAACTGTCCCGTAATACTCATCATAGGAGAGTTTACACCTAAATTTGGCAGCCTCGTGTGTCCATTTGATTCATGAGAAAACCCAAGACCTAACTTTAAACTAAAACCATCTCTTTTATAAATAGATTTATATAAAAATATTTTTACATCCCAAGTAAATTGTGAACCAACTATTTCGTTAGTTGGATTTCCGGTACTATCAAACCGACTGGTGAAGTAAGAAATCCCGGCACCCATTTTCAATTTAAAAGGAGTTTTAAAGTTATTAAATACTCGAAAAGAAACAAACGGGAGTAAACTGTACTGGTGGCCTAAAACTTGGTTGTTTCCTAAGTTGGAATAAAGCAGCATAAAACCTGACTCAGCGTGGTTATAATACTTCCCCCATTTAGTTGTATCATTATTGGTGAAGCCATAATTGATGGCTACAGTTTGTTGATAACCAGTTGAAGGGAAAGCAAAATTATTACTCATAGGAATCACCTTCCCAATCATGTATTCAGGTTCTATAAAATGAGAATTAGGATTCGAAGAACCCTGAGAATAGCAAAGAGAAGAAAGGCTTAAAAGGAGGAATCCAATTAACCCAACTTTCCGTGACATTGTTTGTATTTTTTGCCACTTCCACATGGACATGGTTCATTTCTTCCTACCTTTTTTTCAACTCTTACAGGTTGAGCTTTTGGTTGAGGTTGTTGTAGCATCCCTTCCTGTTGCTGGGGATTATTGGTTACTGTTTCGGGTCGGCTAGTTTCTAATTTGCTCATGTCTGTTTTCTGACGTGGTTGTTCTTGAGTGGCAATGTCTTGACCTTGTTGCTGAGGCAAACTTCCTTTCATTAAGAAACTACCTACTTCTTTATTCATTTTTAAGAGCACTTCATTAAATAATTTAAAGGCCTCGAATTTATAAATCAATAACGGATCTTTTTGCTCATGAACAGCATTTTGAACAGATTGTTTTAATTCGTCCATTTCTCTAAGGTGCTCTTTCCAATCGTCATCTATCATTGCCAAAATAACAGTCTTTTCAATTGATTTTATCAACTCTTTTCCTTCTGTTTTAACTGTTTTTTCTAAAGGAGTAGTTATATTAATGGATTTAATACCATCAGTTATTGGCACTACAATATTTTCATATTGAGCCCCTTGGTTGTCATATACATCTTTAATAACAGGAAGGGCTGTAGTAGCTATTAATTGAGATTTTTTGATGTACTGGTTAACACCCTTTTCATGTAAGTCTTCAATTAACTCAGTTGGATTACCTTCAAAAAATTCTTGCTCAGAAAAGTGACATTGAATAGATAATAGCCTAATCAACTCTAGCTTGAATCCCTCATAATCTCTATAGTCTTGATATTCATTTACCAATGATTCGCAAATATCATAAACCATATTAGAAACTTCGACACCTAACCTTTCACCATAAAGTGCATTTCTTCTTTTGGTGTAAATAACTTCACGCTGAGAGTTCATAATGTCGTCATACTCTAACAATCTTTTTCTAATGCCAAAATTGTTTTCTTCAACTTTCTTTTGTGCTCTTTCAATTGATTTAGAGACCATTGAATGTTGAATCACTTCACCTTCTTCTAGCCCCATCCTATCCATCAATTTGATTATTCTTTCAGAGTTGAATAATCGCATCAAATTATCCTCTAAAGAAACAAAAAATTGTGACGAACCTGGATCACCTTGTCTACCTGAACGACCTCTTAGCTGCCGATCTACACGCCTTGAATCATGCCTTTCTGTACCAATAATTGCTAAACCACCAGCTTCTTTTACCCCTTCACCTAATTTTATGTCTGTACCCCTACCAGCCATATTGGTAGCAATAGTAACAGCACCTGGTTTTCCAGCTTCGGCAACAATATCAGCTTCTCGTTGATGTAATTTCGCATTCAGCACATTATGATTGATACCTCTCATTTTGAGTGTTCTACTCAATAATTCAGAAATTTCTACTGAAGTAGTTCCTACCAAAACAGGTCTTTTTTGTTCAACCAACGAAACTACTTCTTCGATAATTGCATTGTATTTTTCTCTAGTGGTTTTGTAAACTAAATCTTCTCTATCGTCACGAACAATTGGTCTGTTTGTTGGTATAACAACCACATCTAGTTTATAGATGTCCCAAAGTTCTTGAGATTCTGTTTCGGCAGTACCAGTCATACCTGAAAGTTTGTGGTACATTCTGAAATAGTTTTGCAAAGTAACTGTTGCGTAAGTCTGTGTGGCGGCTTCTACTTTTACATTTTCTTTTGCTTCAATAGCTTGGTGTAGTCCGTCAGAATATCTTCTTCCATCCATAATACGACCAGTTTGCTCATCAACAATTTTAACTTTGTTGTCCATCACAACGTATTCCACATCTATTTCAAACATAGCGTATGCCTTTAACAATTGGTTGATGGTATGAATCCGTTCGGCTTTGACAGAATAGTTCTGAATCATTTTGTCTTTCTGAGCCATTTTTTCACCTTCTCCAAGATCAGATTTTTCAA
Organism: Vicingaceae bacterium; assembly: GCA_041603555.1. Taxonomy (GTDB): domain Bacteria; phylum Bacteroidota; class Bacteroidia; order Flavobacteriales_E; family Vicingaceae. Next base: position 4,478 of record JBFIEB010000079.1, on the reverse strand, counting down.
TTGCTGCTACTTCCATACCAATGTCCGGCATCACAAAGAAGTCAGCATCATCACCGGAGCCAGTAATTAATTCTACTCCTTTTTCAGTTAATTCAACACTATTTGTTTTTTCATCAATAACAAAAAATAACTCTTCATCAACTTTATGCATCTCTTTACTTTGATCCTGCATATAGAAGTTCTCTGTTTTTCGAAGCATTGCTCCAACCCCTTGCTCACTTAGAAACTTAATCAATGCTTTATTTTTTGGCAACCCTCGATGAGCTCGTAATAAAGCCATTCCACCAGTTTCTTGATCTTCTTTGCTTAATTTTTCACCATCAATAACAGGAGCTAATGTTTTTTTTGCTTCTGCTAAAGCAGTTTGTATATATTTTTTTTGCGCTGACATTAATTGCTCAACCCTAGGTTTTAACTCATGAAATTCATGAATATCCCCCTTTGGGGTTGGTCCGGAAATGATTAATGGTGTTCGGGCATCATCAATTAATACAGAATCTACCTCATCCACGATAGCGTAATGGTGCTTTCGTTGAACTAAATCTTCTGGTGAACGAGCCATATTATCTCTCAAATAATCAAACCCAAATTCATTATTTGTTCCATATGTAATATCAGCTAAATAAGCATTTCTTCTTTCAGGTGAATTCGGTTCATGCTTATCAATGCAATCAACACTTAATCCATGAAATTCAAATATTGGAGCCATCCATTCGGAATCCCTTTTTGCTAGGTAATCATTTACTGTTACCAAATGAACACCTTTTCCTGCCAGTGCATTCAAATATACAGGGAGGGTTGCCACTAATGTTTTACCCTCACCAGTCATCATTTCTGCAATTTTACCTTCATGTAAAACCCTACCACCAATTAACTGCACATCATAATGTACCATTTCCCATTTTACTTCTGTTCCAGCAGCAAGCCATGTGTTGTGAAAAATAGCTTTATCTCCCTTTATTTCAACACTTTCTCTTTCAGCAGCCATATCTTTATCCATTTGTGTTGCTGTAACTTCAATGGATTCATTTTCGGTAAATCTTTTAGCAGTTTCTTTTACAACAGCAAATGCTTCACCTTGAATTTCGTTTAATACCTCTTCAATTTGATCAAGAATTTCTCCCTCTATTTTATCTATTCGATTATATATAGCTTCTTTATCAGCAATTGATAACTCTAAATCTGATTCTATTTGTTCTTTGAGGTTGATAATCTCATCCTCATTATCTTTTGTATAATCTGAAATTTTAGCTTTTAAATGGGCTGTTTTAGCTCTTAGTTCATCATCGGTTAAAGAAGAAAATGTGTTAAACGAAGCAGCTACTTCATCTATGATTGGTGATAATTCTTTAAAATCTCGTTCTGTCTTACTTCCTACAAAGGTTTTAAGTACTTTGCTTAATATTCCTGATCCGCTCATTTTGTCAATTTTTTTTCCTTACCTAGTCAAAAACTTAACCGATACCTATGTTTCTGCCAAGATGACTTAATAAGCGCCAAATTTAGCTATTTAAAGTAAATCTATAGAGTGAATACATAAAAAAATAAAATGCTTAGTATGAGATTTTACATTGTGTTTTTGATTATATATATTTGTTTTTCTTAAAAAGTTAAAATTTAATGTCAATTACAAAAACATCCAGTATAAATGCACTTAGCTTAAGTGAAAAAATAGGGTGTTATGCTCAACTTTTTAAATTAAAGTTGACTTCTTTCGTAGTAATCTCTGCCGTTTTTGGTTATTTTATTGGAGCTCCAACATATAACTTGATGCAAATTATCTATTTAATTATTGGAGGGTTTCTGATTACCTGCACTTCAAATGCACTTAATCAAGTCATAGAAAAAAATTATGATAAGCTTATGGAAAGGACTAAAGATAGACCACTTCCATTAAACAAGTTAACTGTGAAAGAAACCGTTTGGGTTTCATCAATTATTGGATTAATAGGAATTATAATGTTGTGGTTGTTGAATCCCCTAACTGGAATTTTGGGAGCTTTAGCTATTTTTATGTACGTAGCATTATATACTCCATTAAAAAGAGTGTCTACCATTTCGGTTTTTGTTGGAGCATTTCCAGGAGCATTTCCACCCATGTTAGGTTGGGTTGCAGCAACAGGTAGTTTTAGTTTAGAAGCAGGGATATTGTTTGCCATGCAGTTTATATGGCAGTTTCCTCATTTTTGGGCAATCGCCTGGAAAGTAAATAACCAATACAAAAAAGCAGGATTTAAGATGCTGCCATTTGGCAAAAAAAACAGAACAACCGCTACCATTATTTTGCTGAGCAGTATTTCTCTTTTTGCAGCTAGTATTATGCCAGAGTATTTTAATATTACAGGAAGAATAGCTACTGTAGGACTATTCCTATTATCTTCATTAATGGTTTATCCATCCATTAAATTATTACAAACATTAGATGATAAATATGCGTTACGAGTAATGCTGATGTCTTATTTATACCTGATACTATCATTGACCATTATTTTGATTGATAGCGTTTAATGACTGAAGCCAAGCATAAGAAACTCATCATTTTTATTTCTATTTTTTTGCCAATTGCTGTGGCAGCCTTGTTTGGTATAAAAATTCCTAATGTAGAACCTTTAAGCTTTTTGCCCCCAATTTATGCTGGCATAAATGGATTAACAGCTGTTTTATTAATTGTAGCTGTTATGGCTATAAAAAAAGGAAACAGAAAGTTACATGAAGGTTTAATGAAAACAAATATTGGATTGTCTATATTGTTTTTGTTGATGTATATTGCTTACCACATGACGTCTGATTCTACTTCTTATGGTGGAGAAGGAGTAATAAAAATGGTATATTTTGTGGTGTTGATTTCGCATATTTTACTCTCTATAGCAATTATACCAATGGTGCTGATTACTTATGTTAGAACCTTATCAGAACATTTCGACAAACACAAAAAAATTGCAAAAATTACTTTTCCTTTGTGGTTATATGTAGCAGTTAGTGGAGTAGTAGTTTATTTGATGATTTCTCCTTATTACGTTTAATGTTTTGGCTAAACTGCATTTTAATGCAGTTTAGGTTTTGTTGGCATTTGTTTTATTGTTTGATCTTGTACCATAAAACTTGTTGAAAATTAAGCATGCAGTAAGATCTCCTGTTACATTAACTGCTGTTCTAAACATTCCTAATATCCGGTCTATTCCAATAATTACGATAAGACCATCAATTGGAATACCTGCGCTTTGTAGTACCGATGCAAGAATAATGACCCCGCCTCCTGGAATGGCGGGCGTTCCTATTGATGCAGCCACAACAGTGAAGGTGATCAAGAGTAGATTCATTATGGACAATTCAATTCCATAGGCTTGTGCCATAAACAAGGTTGTCACACATTGAAATAATGCCGTTCCATCCATATTGATAGTGGCTCCAACCGGAATAACAAAATCACTGATATTAGAGGAAACTCCTAATTTTTCATCTGCGGTTTTCATTGATAACGGCATAACGGCAGCGGAACTGGCGGTAGAAAATGCTAATAATTGAGGTTCCTTGATCGCCTGTAAAAACTTGAAGGGACTTTTCTTTGTGACTACTAATACTAGCACCAAATAGAAAGTCATTAGTATGATTAGGCCCAGTATAACCACTGTCATATAATAGCCTAAGCCAAGGAATATTTCAACACCTGTTCTGGATAACAAAGCTGCTATTAAGCCAAAGACGGCATAGGGGACAAGCATCATGGCCCATGAAACTACAATCATGCAAATTTTCTGAATGGCTTCTGAAAAACGAATGATTGGCCTTGCTGTTTCTTGTCGGAGTTGGGTAATTGCTACACCAATTATGATGGTAAAAATTACAACGGCCAACATTTCCCCTGTTAAAATGGATTCTAACGGATTATTAGGGATAAGATTTGATATAGCATTTGGAATGTTCTCAATAAGATTAGTTTGTTCATTAGGTGCTAATTCACTTTCACTACTATTTGGAAAGCCACCAAGCTCAAAAAGATATTGGCCTGGTTTCAAAACAAGTGTTACAGCCAGACCAATTATAATGGCAACAGCGGTAGTAAAAACGAAATAAAGCAACAGCCTAAGGCCAAAGGTTTTTAGGTTCTCAGATGTGTTACTCACAATTCCCGTTATAATAGATGTGAATATCAATGGGATCATGATCATTTGAACTAGCCTCATAAAAACTTGACCCGGTAGGTCGAGCCAATCTGCTAGCCGCAAACTAACTTCCTCAGAAAGTATCCCTGCGGACGGATTAAGTATAACTCCCAATCCTGCCCCTAAAATGAGACCAAATATTACCTTAAGCCATAATCTGCCTTTTATAAGGCGATCTAAATGAATGGATAAATTATTAAGGGGTCTGAATTCTATCATAGTGCCATAGTGTACTTAATGTTTGCCAACGGTCAAAGGTTAAAACGAGTTTTGGCAAAACGAAGATATGGAATATCATTCGTTTTAACGAAACTA
>JBFIEB010000078.1:0-9981 GCA_041603555.1 Vicingaceae bacterium | reverse complement strand
GCCGCAGATCAATTAGATAGTCCAACAGATTTAGATTTTCACCCAGAGTTTGGAAGGAAAGAGCTATGGGTAATAAGTGAAGGTCATGAAAACAACCCTGGAGGTGGTGGAAGTACTGTGATATATAATGATGCAGGATTACCTACACAAACTGACATATATAGAAAAGATCAAAATGCTTGGCACTTTATGTCTTTACCTACAGGATTAGCATTTGGTAAAAATGGAAATTGGGCAAATTCTCCTGGTGTTTTTGATGCCAATCACAATGGCGGACAACCATTTACCGGACCTTCTTTGTGGTCGGGTGATTTATCCATTTATGCTCAGCCTTCAGGTGGTAATGGAAGTCATTTAGACATGCTTCATGTGTCACCATATTCAAGAGGAGTTGCTTATGAGGAAGATAATGTATATTGGATATTTGATGGAAACAGCAATGACTTAGTACGTTACGATTTTGTTGATGACCACGGCCCAGGTAATTCTTACCATGGGGATGCAATTATTTATAGATACAATGATGTTTCAGTAGCAAGAGACCCAAATCATAAAGTCGTATGTCATATGGAGGTGGAAAATGGATGGCTTTATGTTGTAGACTATGGAAATCAAAAAGTGTTTAGGCTTCAATTAGGTACAGGTACCGTAGGTGGTGTTCCTGCGTTTGGTCCTTTTGAATCAGTTGCAACTTACAATTATATGACTGGATACATTATGGAAGATGTAGTAACAACCGGATTAGTTGAACCGGCTGGTATTGATTTAATCGGGAACAGGATGATCGTTTCTGATTACGCTACAGGAGAAGTTATTATCTATGATATTACTAATATGCCTGCAGTTGAGCTAGGAAGAATTTCTACTACAGCTACAGGAATTATGGGTATTAAAATTGGACCTGCAGGTCAAATTTGGTATGTGGATTATGATGCCAATACAGTTAACTTGTTAGATTTAGGTTTAGCTAACTCTTCTGAAGAAGTAACATTAGCTACTGATGTTAGCATTTATCCTAACCCAGCTAAAGATAACTTCTCTGTTAATTTAAAAGGAGTATTTACTGACGTAATAAACGTTATCGTTTATGATTTGACTGGTAAATTAGTGTACAATACAGTTATGGATAATAACAACCTTGTTGTAAATACTGAGAACTGGGCAAACGGAATTTATCACGTTCGTTTATCAAATGGAACAGAATTCTCTAACCAAAAAATTGTAATACAACATTAGTTTTGAATTCAGTACTAAAAAAACCTCTCATTAACATGAGAGGTTTTTTTAGTACATTTAATTTTTAATTAATTATAAACCAATTGTATGACACCATGAGAACACTTCTTTTGTTTACCTTATCATTTATCTTATTTAACGCTAATTTACAAAGTCAAATTACTTGGGGCGCTACTTCCGATGTTGCTTTGTCATCTTTTGGTAATGATCATCCCAGAGTTGTTATGGACGCTTCTGCAAATGCTTTAGCCATATGGAATTCTGCTGGAGATGCCATGTTCTCTAGGTGGAATGGAACAAACTTTACTACACCAATAGCTTTAAATCCTGTTACTGTTTCAATTGCAGGAGCAAGCTGGATGGGTCCAGATATTGCTTCTCATGGAGATACTGTTTATGTGGTCTATAAAGAAACCCCAGAAAATTTAAGCACTAGTAATATATACTGTATGAGTTCTTTTGATGGAGGTCAATCTTTTTCTTCACCGGTCCAAGTCAACAACATAGGTTCAGATATTTCAAGGTTTCCAACTGTTACAACTGATGATCTTGGAAATCCAATAATTGCCTTTATGAAATTTAATTCCTCTTTTGCAAATGCAGAATGGGTAGTTGCCAAGTCTACTGATTTTGGAATTTCTTTTGCAGCTGAAGTATTGGCTAGTGGATGGAGTAGCCCAACTTCAGAAGTGTGCGATTGTTGTCCAGGGTCAATTACAAGTCTAAATGGAAATTTAGCCATGCTTTACCGTGACAATAATAGCAATATTAGGGATAACTGGGTTGGTGTATCAACTAATAACGGAACTTCATTTACTGGAGGAATGAATGTTGACCAACAGAATTGGCTATTGTTATCGTGTCCTTCAACTGGCCCAGACGGTTTTATTATTGGAGATACTGTTTATTCTAGTTTTATGAATGGAACTGGTGGGATGAACTTAGTTTATTACAATAAAAATTCCATCTCAACCTTAAATGGTTCAGCGGGTATTCCTGCTACAGGAGCAATTGCTGGATTAACGCAACAAAATTATTCAAGAATCGCCAATTCTGGAAATGCTGCTGCAATGGTTTGGAAACAAGTGATATCTGGAAACAGTGAACTTCCTCTGTTATTTACAACCGACATTAAAAATGGTTTTACTGCACCTTATAATACAATTGCTTCAAGTAATGTTACCAATACTGATGTTGATTTACAAAACGGAAATATTATTGTGCTATGGCAAGATAATAACGCTGGAACTGTAAAATACAGGATGGGAACCTACAACTCAGGTACAAGCATTAATGAGCGTAATACGGTTACTAAATTGAGCGTTTATCCTAATCCCGTATTTAATACGCTAACACTTGATTATGACACTGAAAAATTTGAAAGTATTAGTCTTACAGACGCCCAAGGGAAATTAGTTTCCTCATTTAAATCAGAAATACATGCTATTGATTTTTCTAATTTACCAAAAGGTATTTATTTTGTAAACTTTAACTCTGGGAGTAAAAGTGTTGCTAAAAAAATCATAAAAAATTAATTCCAATGAAAAAAATTCCATTCGTTATTTTTCTATTTAGCTCAGTATTATTATGTGCCCAACAACCTTTGAAAATACCTCCAACTTTATCCGGCACCAATTTTAACTTAAACCTACAAACTGATACCGTTGGTTTTTTTGCAGGACCATCCACTAACACTTTTGGTGTAAATGGCAACATATTAGGACCTACCTTAATTTTTGAAAAGGATTCTTTTGTAAATATTACGGTTAACAATTTTATAGCAGATACCACTACCATCCATTGGCATGGAATGCACATTTCCCCCGAAAATGATGGTGGTCCTCATTCCAAAATACTTCCGAATGCAACTTGGAATCCTAGTTTTACCATAATGGATAAAGCAGCCACTTACTGGTATCATCCTCATCTGCACATGAAAACTAATCCACATGTAACAAAAGGACTTGCAGGAATGATAATTGTAAAAGATGCTGAGGAAGCAGCACTCAATCTTCCTAGAACTTACGGAGTGGATGATTTTCCATTAATACTACAATCTAAAGCTTTTGATGCTTCCAATCAGATAATGCCTCAGTCACATGCTGATTCTATTTCTATGGTAAATGCAACCATTAACCCCTTCCTTGATGCTCCTGCACAAATCGTTAGACTAAGGATATTGAATGGAAGTTCGAACCGGACTTATTTATTAGGATTTTCTAACAACATGGCGTTTGATCAAATAGCCTCTGATGGTGGTTTGCTTGCTGCTCCTGTGAATCTAACACGACTCAGGTTAACTCCTGGCGAACGTGTGGAAATATTGGTTAATTTAATTGGGATGCAAAGCCAAACTGTAAATTTAGTTAACTATTGCCAAGAGTTACCAATAGGCTTATATGGAGCGCAGTATCCTGCAATGAATCAATCAACCACCCTACCAGATTACCCAAACAATCCACTCAATTTGGTGAATTACAACATGCTTCAAATTAATGTAGTGGCTCAAACTGGATCACCAGTAGTTACTATTCCAGGAACACTGGCAACAGTTACCCCATTGTTAGAAATTAATTCAAACATGTCAAGAACCATAACATTTGGCACAGCATTTCCAGGTCCTTTATTTTTACAAATGCCTTTCTTAATGAATGGTTTACAATTTGACATGAATGCTATCAATGAATATGTTCCACTAAACAATATTGAAGTTTGGGAATTGAATAATAATACTCAAACCTCTCACCCATTTCATATTCATGATGTACAATTCTATATTTTAGATAGAGATGGTAACGCACCTCCGTTGAATGAACAAGGGAGGAAAGATGTGGTGCTGGTCGCTCCATTTGAAACAGTTCGATTTATTGCTCAATTTTCAGACTTTGAAAGTGATACTGTTCCTTATATGTATCATTGCCACATGCTTCCTCATGAGGATATGGGAATGATGGGTCAGTTTATTGTAAGTAGCACGATTGGTGTTAATGAAGAGAAAGAAAATTCAGGTATTCATATTTATCCTAACCCTACCAAAGATAAATTTTCAATTAACTTAAAAGATGAATTTATAGAGGATTTAAAAGTGAAGGTGTACGACTTAACTGGGAAATTGATTTACAACAAAGAAATATACAATAAACAAACAATGATAAATACAGAAGATTGGGCCAATGGAATTTATCAAGTCCATCTTTCAAACAATACTCATTTTTCTACGGAGAAAATTGTAGTGCAACATTAAAAGAAAAATGACTGCAAAAAAGCACCTTCATTAGAATGTGCTTTTTTATTGCAGAGAGGAAGAGATTCGAACTCTCGATACATTGCTGTATACACGCTTTCCAAGCGTGCGCCTTAAGCCACTCGGCCACCTCTCTGTATATTTTATTTCGCAAAAATAGGATTACTTTCGTTATCCGTACTTCTCCGAATTCCGAAAGAAAAATAAATTGCAAAGCAATTTTAGTTTTTTATTTCCAATTGCAATTTCGAGCAAGCTCGATCGCTTGGAAACAAAAAATCTAATGAGTTGAACTCATTAGATTTTTCTTTCTTAGTGAGCGCGATAGGATTCGAACCTATGACCGCCTCCTTAGAAGGGAGGTGCTCTATCCAGCTGAGCTACGCGCCCGATACATATAAAAAAACCAACTATCGTTGGTTTTTGTCGGGGTGGCAGGATTCGAACCTGCGACCTCCTCGTCCCAAACGAGGCGCGATAACCGGGCTACGCTACACCCCGAGATGTATTGTTTTTCGCGGCAGCAAATATAATTATAGTTTTTACTTTAAGAAATTAATACAGGTAATATTTTAGGATTTTTCTATGCTCCCAAAAACATGATCCCAGAAAGTGGTTACAATACCAATATTCTTATCATCTCTTGCATGATGAATATAATGATGTCTCTTTAGTTTTTTAAAGAGTTTACTTTCAAATTTCCAATGATGAATAGCATGATGAATAATACAGTAGCCGATATAACCTAGCCATATAAAAGCCATATAAACTGCAGTATGAGCTGGACTTAATAATTGAGCCAGTCCATAATAAACACCAATAATAACTACCAAAGTAACATACCATGGCACTCCCATTAAATCATAGGGTCTATCATGATGCATAATGTGTCCTTTTTCAAAAGGGGATTTCCAAACATGGTAAGTATATTTATGCATCAAATATTCTACAAAAGTCCAAGCAAATAATCCTATTCCAGGAATATATATCCACTCCACCCATGTTAGTTGAGACTCCCAATTAGTAAACGCTCGAGAACACAACCAAATAACTATAGAAATATTAGAAACATAACCAAACCAATAGTTGAACTTAGAAGTAGATATTTTTTTTAAAAAACTAACCTCTTCTAACTCTTCTTTATGAACCTGATTTTTAAGTTTTGCCAATTTAAAAAGTTTTTGCAAAACTAAAAAAAAATCAGATTGAGGCAACAAACAAGATACTTGCGGGTCAAATTATTATATTTGTTGCCATGAGTAGTAAAATTCCATCATTACGAACCATGGGCACATTGCCTGTGTTTATGACAGCCATTTCAACTATTCTCGGAGCAATATTGTTTCTTCGATTTGGTTATGCTGTTGGTCATGTTGGTTTAATTGGTGCTTTAGGGATTATTGTTATAGGGCATTTAGTTACTGTACCAACAGCTTTAGCTGTAGCAGAAATTGCCACCAATCAAAAAGTTGAAGGTGGTGGTGCATACTACATGATATCACGCTCTTTTGGATTAAACATTGGAGCCACTATTGGCATTACCTTGTTTCTTTCTCAAGCAATAAGTGTTGCTTTTTATGTTATTGCTTTTGTTGAGTCTCTCGGTCCGTTAATCAATTGGTTAGAATCCCTTTTTTATATACACCCATTCATTAAAGAATACTTATTAGATAATCGTTCTTTAGGTGTTATTATGATGGCTTTGTTAACTATATTAATGTTATCTAAAGGGGCAAACATAGGGGTTAAGGCACTGTATGGAGTTGTGTTTGTTTTGGTTATTTCTTTGGCTATGTTCTTTTTAGGAGAATCCAATTCTCCCAACGGAAATTATATTTACAGAACCGTCACAGGAAATCATGATTTTTTTAAAGTTTTTACTATAATTTTTCCAGCTTTTACTGGAATAGCTGCCGGATTGGGACTATCTGGAGATTTAAAAGATCCAAAAAAATCTATTCCCAGAGGAACTATTTGGGCAACGGTGGTAGGAATAATTATCTATGTCTGTGTTGCACTAAAACTATTTTATTCCGCCCCATTAGGAGCTTTAGCAAATAACCAAATGGTCATGAGCGATATTGCTATTTGGGGACCAATTATACCTATAGGTTTAGGCTGTGCAGCTATTTCTTCCGCTTTAGGATCAATTATGATTGCACCAAGAACTCTTCAAGCACTAGGTGTTGATAACATTTTTCCAGGAAAATTAAATGGTTTGTTTGCAAAGGGAAGAAAAAAAGATGGAGAACCTTTCAATGCATTAGTCATAACTTGTATCATTGGTTTTGTGTTTGTTGTTATGGGCGATATTAATACAGTTGCAGGAATCATCTCCATGTTTTTTATGGTAACTTATGGTATTATTTGTTTAATCTCATTTTTAGAACAATTTGCAGCAGATCCGTCTTATCGACCAACGTTTAAATCCCGTTGGTATCTTTCATTACCTGGAGCAGTACTCAGCTTTTGGTTAATGTTTAAAATGGATTTTGCTTATGCTTTAGCATCAACCATAATTATGATTTTAATATATTTCTGGGTAAACAATATTAACAAGGGTAAAAAAGGACTACAAAAATTATTTAAAGGAGTATTGTTTCAATTAAGTCGCCAGTTTCAAATATTCTTACAAAAAAGAGATATTGATAAAGGAGAAGAAGAATGGCGCCCTTTTATTATATCAGTTTCTAAAGATTCTTTTAAAAGACAATCTGCTTTTAACTTACTAAGATGGTTATCTCATAAATATGGTTTTGGAACTTACATTCATTTTATTGATGGATTCCTTTCAAAAGAGACTTACGAAGAATCTCAAAATGTTATGAATAGGCTTTTAAAACAAAATGAAGGATTAAAAAGCAAGGTTTATATGGATACCATTATTAGCCCTTCTTATACTTCTGCAATAGCCCAAGTAATACAACTTTCAGGTGTAAGTGGAAAAGGAAATAACATGATACTTTTTGAGTTTACCCACGAAGAAAAAGAAAGTCTAAATGATGCCATTCAAAACTACCAGCTATTAAGGGCAACGGAGTTTGATGTTTGTATTTTAAGGTCTACCATTAAGGGCTTCGGCTTTAAAAAGAATATTCATATTTGGATTAGACCCAAAGATTTTGAAAATGCTAATCTTATGATTTTACTAAGTTATATTATGCTTGGACATCCAGAATGGAAAGATGGGGAAATTAAAATATTTTCCACCTACCCTCCTACTGAAAAAATAGAAACAGAAACTAAATTAATTGAACTGATTAAAGAAGGGAGGCTACCTATTTCTCCAACTAATATTCAATTAATACCTCAATTAAAAGAAGAAAAAGTTGACATAATAATCAATAAAAAATCTGCTGATGCTGATTTAACAATTGTTGGATACAACAGTGAGCAAATTGAAGATGAAAGTGAGATTACCTTTAGTAAATATCCTGATATTGGTAATATTCTTTTTGTAAGTGCGTTTAAAGGAAAAACAATCGAATAATCTTATGTCTAGGATTAGATGCTTTTAATTTCTATTGTTATAATACTATTAAGTTTGATGAAAAAGATAGCTCAATACGTTATTCTAATTACTATTTTTTTAGCGCTATGGAAATGCCAAGTATTAAAAGAACCTGCTGCTACTATTATGAGTGCTACACTTCCAATTCCAAAAATTGATAGTACAAAAACCAATTTACCGTTAGCTGATTATAACCTTCAAGTAAAAGATTTGAATGGCAAAATGATGAATATGTCAGACTATAAAGGGAAAGTCATTTTTCTTAATTTCTGGGCGACTTGGTGTATGCCTTGTGTGGCAGAGTTGCCTAGTATAAATAAACTTCATAATCAATTTAAAGAGGATGACATTGCTTTTTTATTGATTTCAAATGAAAAAATAGAGAAAGTAAAAGCTTATCATCAAAAAAAGAAATATGAGGTTCCTTTCCATATTATTGATAATGACGGACGTATTCCTAATATTTATTTCTCTCCAAGTATTCCAACTACCTTTATCATTAATAAAAAAGGTGAAATTGTAAAAACTTCTGTTGGCGCAGAAGATTGGGATAATGATGATTTTGTTCAAGAGTTAAGGGAGTTGTTATAGTCTTTTTTACTTCTTGTATTCTTTATTTCAATCCAAACCATTAGCTTTGTTCTTCCTTAAAATTTCAAACGATGAGCAAGCAAATCATAGAATGTATTCCGAATATTAGCGAAGGGCGAGATGATGTAAAAATTAAAGCGATTTCAGCAGTTGTAGAAACTATTGATGGCGTTAAACTATTAGATGTAGACCCTGGCAAAGCAACTAACCGAACGGTAATTACTTTTGTAGGAGAACCTCAACAAGTAATTAATGCCGCCTTTTTATTGATTAAAAAAGCAGCTGAGTTAATTGACATGAGCAAACATACTGGTGAGCATCCTCGATTTGGAGCAACTGATGTTTGCCCTTTAGTTCCTATTTCAGGTATTACTATGGAAGAAACCGTGAAGTTCGCCCATCAGTTAGCAAAAAGAGTTGGGGAAGAGTTAAACATTCCTATTTATTGCTACGAAAATGCTGCTCAAGAAGAAAAGAGAAAGAACTTGGCCAATTGTCGTTCGGGAGAATATGAAGGATTAAAAGATAAGCTTTCCAATCCCGATTGGAAACCTGACTTTGGACCCGCAGAATTTAATGATAGTATCAAAGGAACTGGTGCTACTGCAATAAGTGCAAGAGACTTTTTAATAGCCTATAATATTAACCTAAACACAACCTCTACCCGTAGAGCAAATGCAATTGCTTTTGATATCAGAGAGGCTGGTAGAGGAAAAACCGAAGATGGAACTCCTACAGGTAAAAAAGTATTAGATGAAAATGGCGAGCAAATTAGAATTCCAGGAAAACTTAAAGCCGTAAAAGGTATTGGATGGTACATTGAAGAATATGGGATTGCTCAAATTTCATATAATCTTACTAATATAAACATCACTTCTATGCATGTTGCTTTTGATGAAACAAACAAGGCTGCTACAGTAAGAGGATTAAGAGTTACTGGTTCAGAACTTATAGGGTTAATTCCTTTACAAGCCATGTTAGATTGTGCCGATTATTATTTAGTAAAACAACAACGTTCTTTGGGTTGTTCCGAATCAGAAAAAATTAAAATTGCTATAAAGTCTTTGGGATTGGATGAATTGAAGCCTTTTAATCCAAGAGAAAAAATTATAGAATATATGCTTAATGATACTGGAGTTAAAAAATTGATTGATTTTGATTTAGCGGCCTTTGCTGACGAAACTGCTGGAGAATCTATGGCTCCGGGTGGTGGGTCTATTGCTGCTTACGTTGGAACTTTAGGTGTTTCCTTAGGAACTATGGTAGCAAATCTTTCTGGGCATAAACCTGGCTGGGATGATAGATGGGAAGAATTTTCTAAATGGGCAGAAAAAGGTCAAGCCTACAAAAAAACTTTGCTAGAATTAGTTGATGAGGACACCAATGCTTTTAATAAAAT
>JBFIEB010000077.1:0-9991 GCA_041603555.1 Vicingaceae bacterium | reverse complement strand
GTTGGTCCAATTTATTCGCCAGTTACAGTAAGTGATTTTGAGGCTCCTTTGTTTAGCTCTTGTAGTGCTCCTTTTACCGTTAACTTTAATAATTTAAGTGTAAATGGAATAACGTTTAATTGGGATTTTGGAGATGGAAACAACAGCACATTAATGAACCCATCAAATACTTATGTTAATTATGGAACCTATACTGTTGAATTAATTGCTGATGGTGGTCCAACTTGTGGAGTAGATACAATAGTTAAAGTGGCGTATATTGTAGTTGATTCTTTATTGCCGTGTGTTTCAATATTACCTCAAAATGGGACAATGAGCACACAAACATCCTGTATTGGTACTATTTACGATAGTGGAGGACCTGGTTCCAATTATGGAGCTAATGAGGATGCACAGATTACTATTGCTCCTCTCGGTGCAGGAAGTATAGATTTAACATTTGTATTTTTTGATGTAGAAGCTGGAAGTTCGGTTCCTCTATGTGATTATGATTATGTGGAAGTTTATGATGGACCAAGCACGGCATCACCTATAATAGACAGATACTGCAACAACAATATACCTACTACAGTTTCATCTACTAGTGGTTCTATTACTATTGTTTTCCATTCTGATCCTGGTGTAGAGGATCCTGGATTTCAAATAGATTGGCAGTGCCAATACCCATCTCAAGCTCCGAACGTTGATTTTACTTCTAATGTAGATACAACTTGTACAGGTATAGTTGAATTCATGGATTTATCTAGTAATGGACCTGATACATGGCTTTGGGATTTTGGAGATGGTGATACCTCTTCATTGCAACATCCAACCCACACCTATATGGCGAATGGGTTGTATACTGTTGAGTTAACAGCTTCAAATATTATTGGAAGTGGAAACCTTATTAAGACAAGTTATATATTTGTTGATAGACCTGTTGCACCTGTAACTACAGGTGATTTAGTTTGTATTAATGATCCGGCTACCTTAACAGCAGTTGGAGCAGGTACACTAAACTGGTACGCTGCTGCAACTGGTGGGCCAATAATTAATACTGGTACAACATATATAACACCTCCATTAGCGGTAAATACTACTTATTATGTTGAGGATGTAATTGTAGCTCCTAACCAAGCTTTAGGTAAACTTGACGATACTGGTAGTGGAGCAATGTTTAGTAATCAACAACATCTATTTTTTGATGTATTTCAATCCATGGAAATTATTGATGTAAAAACTTATCCTGGTTCTAGTGGGGTAAGAGTTATTGAGTTAAGAAATTCAACGGGAACAGTATTACAATCTAAAGTGGTTGCTATAAATGGTACGGGACCACAAACTGTAGTTTTAAATTTTAACGTAGGGCCAGGGGTAGATTACCAGCTAGGTCTTTCACCAACATCACCATCACATGATTTATATAGAAATGATGGGAGTGTCAATTATCCTTATTTTATAAGTGGTTTAGCTTCAATAACACATAGTAGTGCAAACCAAAATAATGGATTAGACCATTACTACTTTTTTTATGACTGGAATGTAAAAGAACAAGACTGTATAAGTCCAAGAGCTCCGGTTACAGGAACTGTACAAGTCTGTACTGGTATCAATGAGATTACCGGTGATCCACAAGTTACTTCGTTTATGAATGCTTCTAATAATTTAGAATTAAACTTAAAGAATCTAACTAAAGGTAATTATAGTTTAGTGGTTTTAAATGCATTAGGGCAGGTTGTAATTACGAAACATGTTAATGTTGTTTTGTATCAACAAAAGGAAACAGTGAACATGCAAAGTAAAGCCAAAGGCTTGTATTACATTAACCTTTATAACGAAACTGGAAACTATACAATTAAGTTAGTTAAGTAGATAATATCAACTATAAAAGCCTCTTCAATTGAAGAGGCTTTTTTTATGGGTATAATTACCAACCTTGTTATTAATAATTATATTTTGGGGGTAAATTAGATTTCAACTGTCACATTATATAGAGTAAAAAAAAGGATATCTTAACTAGCAAAACAATAGAAGGACTCTTTAAGCAGCATTTCAATATGCTTGCAAATGTTGCGTATAAGATTGTAAACGATAGAGATGCAGCAAAAGATATTGTTCAAGATGTTTTTGTAAAGGTTTGGAACAGAAAAACCGATTTACAACCAGAATCCGTTACTTCAAGCTATTTATATAGGTCAGTTGTTAATACTGGTTTAAATTACCTCGAAAAAAATAAAAGATTACACCAACTTGATTCTAGCTTAATGGAACAATTTATTAATAATGACATTCTTCCTGATGAATCAATTACTAATCAAGAATTACTTGAAAATATTAACGCTGCGATAGACCTTTTACCGCCAAAATGTAGAACCATATTTGTTTTAAGCCGATTTGAAGAGTTAAAGTATAAAGAGATAGCTGAACATCTAAACATATCGATTAAAACTGTGGAAAATCAAATGGGTATTGCTTTAAGAAGAATGAGAGAGCAATTAAGTCCCTACTTAACAAAAGAATTTTTTACGTTTATTGTAGCAGTTGGAAGCTTTGCTTTGCTAAGTAATCTACCTCTTTTAGTAAACGCAATTTTATGAATTTTTTAACCTTATATAAAAAAGTACAACATCATTTAGGGGTAAAACCCTTTTTAAATGTTAAGTATATGTAAACTAGATGAATTTATGTCATTAGAAAAATCAAATTACTGGAGTCATGTTATAAATTATTTGTCAGATTCTATTTCTGCTGATGAAGAACTCGAACTGTTTGAATGGTTGGAAGAACATGCGGATTATAGAAGAGAATTTAATCAATACAAGCAACTTTGGGATTCGTCACAAAGGGAGTCAATTGATTTTAGCAATGATGTTGATAATGAGTGGAATTTACTTAGTCAAAAAATTAACCTAGAGCAAAAACCAATCTCAATTAATATAGATAAGGACAATTCTAAAATGTTATGGATTAAGGTTGCTGCTTCAATTCTTTTTGTGATTGGAATTAGCTATCTGTTAATACCCAATTTCTTTAACAACATTAATAATTCATCTATAGTTTTGTCGGAAATTAGCACTTCTGAGGCTAGTACTTCATCAGTTGATTTGCCTGACAATACTCAAATAGTTTTAAAAGAAAATACAAAAGTTAATTATCCACAAGTTTTTTCTAGTGAGCAAAGAGTGGTTTACCTTGAAGGCGAAGCATATTTTGATGTCACATCAGATCCTAATTGTCCTTTTATTGTATATGCTGGAGAGACTAGAATAAAGGTTGTTGGAACTTCTTTTTATGTGAATTGTCGTGATAATGATGAAGAGATAGAAGTGATTGTATTTGAAGGAGAGGTTGAAATTAGTAGTATTAAACAACCAGAAACTAAAATTAGCATTCGGAAAAATGAGAAAGGATCTTTTAATAAGTTATCTCAGAACTTGATAAAAATCAATAACTCAAAACACAATCAAGAATTAAATAGTGTGCCGAATAAAAACCAGAAAAATATTGAGAATAAAGCTAAGAAGGATAATAAGAAAAAAGAGAAAGAAAATTCAATTCCAAAATTTTAACCAAGAAGGTGATTGTAATAGAATTAAAATTTAATGGGAGGGAAGGAGTATAGTCCCATAATGAAGTTACTTTGATAGGTTAGCTATTTATATTTCTTCCCCCCTAATATTAAAAATAAAAAAGTCGAATATGAAAATTGCGGTTAAATATATTTATTCTTTAATGTACCAAAGAAAAAATAATGTCACTTATGCGGAGAAGCTGGTTATTTCTGTTTTAACTATGACGGTACTTTTGTTTGTAACAATTTTTTCATTTTTTATATAGTATTTAGTTAGACTCTCTTTAGGCTTTTAATTGACCGGAGCATGAAGAGTGTTGAATGATTAGCTGTTTATAATGGCTGATACAAAAAAGCCCCTTCTTTGAAGGGGCTTTTTTACGTATAATAACTATCAAAAAGTGTATTTAGCGCCTATATAGTATTCAGCTATTCGTTGATGTACAACTAGTTTTTCACAAATTTCTTAGAAACGGTATTATTTTCTCCAATTAGTTTAATAAAGTAGATGCCACTTGGAATGTCTGCTACATTAATAGTATTATTTTTTGGAGTAAATGATTTTATCGTTTTTCCAGTAATGTCTATTATTTCTAGTCTGATGATAGCCGTTTTACTATCAATTGTTAAATGCGTTGACGCAGGGTTAGGATAGAAGCTAAAAGAATTATTTCCGATTT
Source organism: Vicingaceae bacterium (assembly GCA_041603555.1). GTDB lineage: Bacteria > Bacteroidota > Bacteroidia > Flavobacteriales_E > Vicingaceae. Next base: position 5,761 of record JBFIEB010000077.1, on the reverse strand, counting down.
CTTTGATTCCTACACAAGGATCAGATACAACCGTTGTACCTACTGCAGATGAATCAGAACAACCTTGTAAATTGGTCTTTGTCATATTGTATACGCCTGGGCTTGAAGCATAATAGGTATTACTATTAGCTCCAGGAATTGGGCTACCATTTAAGTACCATTGGCTTGAACCTCCGCTTGAACCAGTTAATAATACACTGTCTCCTATACAATAAAATGTACTTGGCGATGGGTTAATATTAACGTTAGGAATATTTGGAGTAATAGGGAAAGCTATTCCTTTGTAGCTTCCTCCAGCACTTCCCCCTAGATCAACAGCAAGGCCACTAGTGTCAACACGAACATAAGAACCGCTTATATGATTGATTAAAAATGCTCCATTACCTATATAGGTAGCTCCAAATACTTCGCTAAACCCAAATCCAGACAATGGAATGTTGGTAATTGTACCAGTTACTGTATCAATTTTCTCCATAATAACACCGCCAGCACCAATACCACTCCAATGATAAATTGAGGAGTTATCCTTACAAAATGCAATACATTCACCATCATCACCATTTCCTAATGTTACAAATAGGGTCATAGTACCATTTCCTAAGTCTACCTTATATAGAGTTTCTGGGGTAGTAGCGCCATCTCCTGTAACTGCATAAAGTTGATTGTTATCACCAAAACATATCCCAGCGACATTATCGCCCATATCACCAATTTCCGTTATCACAGCTGTAGCCGTGTCTATAATTCCTAAATATCTTGAAGCATTTGCTTTATAGCTCACATAAAATTCTCCAGTACAAGGTCTAATACTAAGACCAGTACAACCATCAACAATTCCAGTCGAAGCAGTAAGGCTTTTAGGTAAAGAGTTAGGGTTAAATGTCGTAGAATCAATTAATTCAAACGTGTTTGTTTGGCTGTCAACAATATAGAATGGCACTTGAGCCATTGTAGTTAAACCAATAAGTACTAGCGTAATAAGTAATAAATTTTTCATAGCAGTAATTTTTTACTAAGATATAAAAAAAAGGGGGAGATTATAAAATCTTTTTTATTAACCGCAAACGATGGGAATAATCTCCAGTGTCAACATTAAAAATTCCTTGATGATCTATTTTATCAACACGAACTTTTCCTGATGCATGAATGATTTTATTATTCTCTAACATAATTCCTACATGAATAATATTACCTTCCTCATTATCAAAAAAAGCCAAATCTCCACTTTCTGATTCTTCAATAAAACTTAAAGTATCCCCAATTTCAGACTGCTGAGAAGCATCTCTCGGTAATTTAAAACCATTTAGTTTGTAAATCAATTGCGTAAATCCAGAACAATCAATGCCAAAAGGAGAACGTCCTCCCCATAAATAGGGTGCATTTAAATACATCATAGCATTGCCCACAATATTTTCTTTACTTGTTTTTTTTTGAAGTATTAGTAACCTGACCATCAAACGAAAACTCTTGTTCTGCAAATGTTACAGAATTCTTCTTGAAATTTGGTAGGGTACTGCCAATTACAATTGGAGTAATAAGGCTCGAACCTTGTTTCTCTAACACATGGATTAATTCGGAAACAACATGAGAACTGGTTAAGTTTTCAAACTCTTCTTCAGTAATAAAACTAATTTGTTTGGTGTCTATCCAGCAATCATAATCATCATAGGACGTCTTTGCTCTTCTCCAATTTCCTTTTTTTTCTTCATAAACCTTAATAGTTTCTCCAAAAAGGAGCTGTGTAACCATTTCACTGGTATCAGTAGGTTCTATCCTGCAAGGAACAATACTTAGATGACAAATGCCGTATTTCATTTACTTTAATCGATGTTTTCTATAACCATAGCTGAAGCACCGCCACCTCCGTTGCAAATTCCAGCAGCACCTAACTTTCCCCCGTTCTGTTTGAGTACATTAATTAAAGTAACTATAATTCTTGAACCCGAATTCCCTAGAGGGTGTCCTAAGGCAACAGCACCACCATTAACATCAACTTTAGTAGGATCCAATTTTAATTCTCTTGTATTGGCTATGCCTACCACAGAAAATGCTTGATTTAATTCCCAGTAATCTATATCATTATTAGTTAGATTTGCTTTTTTTAATGCTTTAGGAAGAGCTAATGATGGGGCAGTAGTAAACCATTCAGATTCTTGTGCTGCATCAGCATAGCTTATCACTTTTGCTATTGGTTTAACACCCAGTTCTTCAGCCTTTTCTTTACTCATTAAAACTAGTGCAGAAGCACCATCATTCAATGTAGATGCGTTTGCAGCAGTTACAGTTCCATCTTTATCAAAAACAGGGCGTAAGGTTGGAATTTTATCCATTTTCACATTGGTGTACTCTTCATCTTTATTCACTATAACAGCATCACCCTTTCGTTGTGCAACTTCAACAGAAACAATTTCATTATCGAACTTTCCAGCATCCCATGCAGCAGCTGATCTATTATATGATTCAATCGCAAAAGCATCTTGCTCTTCCCTTGTTATGTTCTTTTCAGTAGCGCATTTTTCAGCACATACTCCCATATGAACTCTATTGTAAACATCAGTTAATCCATCTTTAACCATGCCATCAACCATGTGAATATCCCCCAATTTAGTAGATACCCTAGCATTCATATAATGTGGAACCTGACTCATGTTTTCCATTCCTCCAACAATTACGCAGTCATTGTCACTAGTTATAATGGATTGAGCACCGATGGCAATAGATTTCATGCCTGAAGCACACACTTTATTGATAGTGGTACATGGTACATTTGTATTTAACCCTGCAAAAATTGCTGCCTGCCTAGCTGGTGCTTGACCAACATTGGCTTGCAGTACATTTCCCATAAAAACTTCATCAACAACATCAACAGAAATACCTGCTTTGTCAATTGCTCCTTTAATTGCGGCAGCACCTAGTTTAGGTGCAGAAACACTAGATAAACTTCCTAAAAAACTTCCAATAGGGGTTCTTACGGCTGATATGATATATACTTCTTTCATGTGCTATTATTTTATTAAAATTTTAATATATATTTCTGAGCACGAAGTTAACCATTTCCGTTTTAAAATTATAGGGTTTAAAAATTTAAACTCCATTTATGTACTTTTGGCGAATATATGCTACTTTTAGACAGATGAGCAAGGGTATAATAGATAAAATAAGGAATAAGCATGAATTAATTTTTAAGGTGCTATTGTTTTGTATTGCTATTTTTTTAGTAGTTTTTTTACTCCCTAAAGAAGCAAAATTTAAATATGATTTTCAGAAAAATAAGCCATGGGTTCATGAAGACCTTTTAGCCCCATTTGATTTTGCCATTAATAAGACAGAAAATGAATTAAGTGCTGAGAAAATAGCAATTGAAAAAAATCATCTTTTTTATTTCAAGGATGTTGCTACAGTTAAAGAAAATGTTATTGAAGCTTACCAAGAGTGGGCTCATCAAAACTGGAAAGACTCTCTTAATGTGAGTTTAAAAAATCAATCCATTGAAATAGGAATAAATTACTTAGAGGCAATTTACACTGTTGGGATAATCGAAATAATTGATGAGTTGGAAGATAAAACTAAAGATTATACCATTTTGCTTTTGGGAGAAGGTAATTTAGGAGAAGAGATAGAGTTAGGTAATATATATACCATTAAATCTGCTTATGACTATGTAGTGAATGATCTTAGAAATCAATCATTAATTGAGTCCAAATTTATTTTATCTGGAATTGAAAATACAATTAAACAAAACATTAAATATGATTCTACTCTTACTTTAAAGGACTTAAATAATGAGCTAAATAATATCTCTCTGGTTAAAGGAGGTGTTTATGAAAAGGAAAAAATAATATCTAAAGGTGAGTTGGTAACAGACGATAAATTTGCTATTCTAGAATCATTAAAAACCGAATATGAATCTAAATTAGGCAACTCTAATCAATCTAGTTGGATTGTGCTTGGACAACTACTTATTATTGTATTGTTGTTTTATTCCATTTTTATTTTTCTTAAAAATGTAAGCAAGAATGTTTACAACAATAATTTTGATATAGGATTTATAACAATCGTTGTAGTTGGTTTTATCGCTGTTACAGTATTTATGCTTTCATTTGAAGGAATAAGTGTTTATGTGATTCCCTATGCTATAATTCCTTTATTAGTTAGAACCTTTTTTGGGAACAGGTTGGCACTTTTTATTTATGTTATTTCTATTTTTCTTATTAGCCTTATCGTTCCAGATTCTTTTGATTTCATTTTGATAGAATCCATTACAGGAATTATTACCATTTATACCGTTTTAAGAGTGAATAAAAGAGCGGAATTATTTTATACTGCTTTCATTGTTTTTATTGTTCTTTCCATTTCCTATTTTGGACTTTCATTATTACAAGAAGGAAGTATAGATGCCATTTCTTGGGAAACATTTAATTGGTTTGCTATTTCTGCTGGATTTACATTACTAACTTATCCTTTAATCTATTTATTTGAAAGACTTTTTGGTTACATATCAGATGTTACGCTATTGGAATTGTCCGATATGAATAATAAGCTACTAAGAGAATTAAATTTAAAAGCACCTGGAACATTTCAACATTCCCTCCAAGTATCTAATTTGGCTGAAGAAGCGATAAGAGAGGTGGGAGGCAACCCCTTATTAGTTAGAACAGGCGCACTCTATCATGATATTGGTAAAATGTTGGCTCCAGCATATTTTATAGAAAATCAATCAGGCGTAAACCCACATGATGAATTAGGGTACGAAGAAAGTGCTGAAATTATTATCAACCATGTTATTAAAGGAATAGAGTTAGCTAAAAAGAACAATTTGCCAGAGCAAATCATCGATTTTATTCGGACACATCATGGAACCACTAAGGTTCAATATTTTTTACGGTTATATAAAAATGAAAACCCAGGCTTTGATATCAATGATAAAATGTTCCAGTATCCTGGACCAATCCCATATTCCAAAGAAACGGCTGTACTAATGATGGCAGACTCAGTGGAGGCAGCTTCACGCAGTTTAAAGGATTACAGCAATGATTCCATATCCAAGCTGGTCGAGAACATTATTAATGCTCAAGTAAGTGAAAATCAGTTTATAAACACTGACATCACATTTAATGATGTAACCGTCATTAAGAAGCTATTCGTTAAAAAGTTAATGAACATTTACCACGTAAGAATTGAGTACCCGAAGTAATATAAAGTCTTTTTTTCTTTAAATTTTGTATCGATAAATATCCTACTTGTCTCCACCAGTTTTGCCTTTGGTTGTTTTAACTTTAACGTGGCGCTTCTTGTTGTATTTATCACGAGCTTTTTGAGATTCTTTCTTTTTCTTTTCTAATGCTTTGGCTTCCTTTTTTGCAGCTTTTTTAGGATTGGAATCGTGTTTAGAGAGTTTATCTATATCTTGAGCAGTTTGAACACTTATGGATTTTTTGGAGTTTAAACCAGCATGATAAATCCCTTTTTTCTTGGTTTTACTTTCCCTGCCCTTAAACATTGTTTTTTGGTCTAATTTCTTATTACAAGAGATTAGAATTGCTATGATTGCTAAAACAGATGTTATATTTATTAAGTATTTGCTCATTTATTTTTCTTTTAATAAGATTGCTTCTTTCTTGGTCATCACAATAACATAAATTATCCAATTATCTAATTACCATTATACTCTTCTAATAACGCATAAATATCTACAATTAGTCTATCAACATCTTTAGTTGATGTTCCATCATAAAAACCTCTTATCCTTTTTTCTTTATCC